>JAXHUI010000119.1:0-1904 GCA_034189745.1 Pseudomonadota bacterium | reverse complement strand
AGCGGCTGAAGGACGGGGTAGCCCGCAAGGATGCCAAAGTGGCCATCATCCGCCTGATGTATGAACGCGGCTACAGCAAGCAGCAGATTCTGGAGCTGTTCAACGTGATCGATTGGATGATCCAGCTCCCCGGCACTCTGAACGAAGATTTTTTGCATGCGATCTATGCGATCGAGGAGGACAAGCACATGCCTTATATCAATACCGCTGAACGGGTGGGGATGGAGAAAGGGATTCAGCAGGGCGAAAAGATCGGCATCCAGTGCCCTTCTCCAGCGGCTGGGGCGGTATGAGCCCCTGCTGTATAAACGTATAAACCGGGATGGGCAGCACCACCGCCGGCTTGATGAGAGGCTCAAAGGGGTGATGACCCTCTCGCCATCGCCCTGACGGAAGCCTTTAACCTTCCCCTGAATCCGTGAACCCATCCCCCGGTGCAGCGCATCTGAGCCAAATCCGACAATACCGTTCAAGAACTTGCTCTCATCTTGATCCCGCCGGGCTCGGGCCGCGCCACCGGGGTGACCTTCGGCCTCAATTACCGCAACGACTGATGATTTTTTAATCAATCCTGTCGGCGCGCGCATGGGGTGCCCTGCCATCTCTGGCTTTCGGTGGGTTGGTGGTCTGGTGAGCCGTCGGTCAGGCTAACCCGTAGGCGTGGCACAATGCCTTGAAGCCGGGGCAGTGTCGCCCGAAACGCAGGCTGAGTCGGCGGCCGCTGCTGATCAGGCGACAGGCCACATAGATCAGCTCCTGCATCACCGTTTCAGCCGTCGACGCTTGGCCCGGTGGCGGATCGGGGCGTCCGGCCCCAGCAGTGCCCGCTCTCCCATCCAGCGCAGGATGTTGTAAGCCAGCACCGCAAAGGCCACCGCCAGATCGTTGATGTCGAACTTGCCCGAGGGCAGGCGTTCGAGGTCCAGATCGGTCTTGAACTCGCACGGGGGGCGGATTGGACAACGTAGGAGCGATCTTCAGATCGCGATTACCTTCAGATCGCGATTATTTTCAGGTCGCGGCATATTTGGATGGATGGGGCGTAGCCGTCATGCCCTTTGTAGGTGTAGGCCACCCCCTCTTTTTTGCTTTGGCTGTTGCCCATGGGGAACACGTCCATGTCCAGCGGCACGTGACCGGTGGCAAGGGTGCCGATGGGGATCGAGGCGTGGCGCAGAAACTCGACACTGGCCTCATCCAGCAGCGGGATCAACGCGCGGGCATCTTCATCGAAACGCTGGCGCAGCCGCGCGGATGAAGGTGATTGCTTGATCCCCAGAGCGGCCTTGAAAAGGGGGCCTGACGGGTTTGCTCCACCGCCTCGAAGTCGCTCTTGCCGAGGCAGATCAGCCCCAGATAGGTGCGGATGAGATCGATCGTGGGGATGCCGTAGCGCTTGGTGATCGAACGGGCGCTCTTGACCGGTGGGGTCATCCTAGCGCCAGACCGCCGTGGGGTGGACTGTTCGAGTGTGAAGGTCGCATGGCCATGGTAAAACAGCACTGTCCGGGTGAAGGGACGATGGCGCCCATGTTACCGTCGCAGGGCCCGTGGTTACGGCCTGCAGGGGAATGATGGTGATTTTGAGTCACGCAGTCAGGTCCATCAGTGGGCCAGACTTTCTACACAGAACGGATGAGAGCCAAATCAGTAGTGGTACCGAAGCTGGGCGATGAGCAGGGCGTCATCCGTGACTTTGTAGACCATGCGGTGCTCGTCGTTAATTCGGCGGGACCAATAACCAGCGAGGCTGTGTTTGAGCGGTTCCGGTTTACCGGCACCCGCGAACGGTTCGCGCTTGGTTTCCTTGATCAGCTTGTTGATTCGGTTAAGGATTTTTTTGTCAATTTTTTGCCAATACAGATAGTCTTCCCAGGCGTTCTCGGAGAAGATGAGTTTCATTC
>JAXHUI010000118.1:0-1935 GCA_034189745.1 Pseudomonadota bacterium | reverse complement strand
GGCAAGCTCAAGACGGTGGAGTGCCGCGCCTTTCTGGAAATGTTGCAGGCCCGCGGCCTGATCTGTCTTCCGCAGCGCCGCCCGCAGCGCCGATGCGACAAACAGGCCACGCCACCGATGACCCCTCATGGCGAGGGTGGAGCTCCCCTGGAAGGAGCCCTCAAGGATTTTCAGCCCCTTG
The DNA here is from genome assembly GCA_034189745.1 of Pseudomonadota bacterium. GTDB lineage: Bacteria > Pseudomonadota > Gammaproteobacteria > Pseudomonadales > Balneatricaceae > Marinobacterium. Next base: position 1,754 of record JAXHUI010000118.1, on the reverse strand, counting down.
AGCTTGAGCCCGTCATCTCTCCGGCCGATCAGACGCTGTGGCGCGAGTGGATGCAGCGTTACCATTATCTGGGCTATCGCATCCCCTTTGGCGCCCATCTGCGCTACTTTGTGCGGGTCATGGCGCCGCAGCCGGTGCGGGTCGGGGCGCTGCAGTTCTCAAGCCCCGCCTGGCGCATGGCGGCGCGCGATGGCTGGATCGGCTGGAGCGAGACGGCCCGCCGGCGCAATCTGCAACAGGTTGTCAGCAACAGCCGGTTTCTGATTCTGCCCTGGGTGCGTATCCGCAATCTGGCCAGCAGTGCCCTGGCTTTGGCGGCGCGGCGCCTGCCCGCCGACTGGGAAGAGAGCTACCGCGTTCGGCCGCTGTTGCTGGAAACCCTGGTCGATCCGGCACGCTTTGCCGGTACCTGCTACCGGGCGGCGAACTGGGCCGAACTCGGCCAGACCACCGGCCGGGGCCGTCAGGATCGCGACCATCGACGCCACGGGGCCTGCCCCAAGACGATTTTTCTCTATCCGCTGACGCCAAAGGCCCGTCGGCAGCTCTGTGAGGAGGGCGCCCGATGAGTTCATCTCCCAAGGACAGGTCCGCACTCATCGCAGCTTTTCGCGCCGCCGCGCACGAGCAGGTCGATCGCTGGGTCGATCAGCAGACGAACCTGTTTGAGGCCGAGACCCTGCCGACCCTGCGCCAGATCAGTGACCAATTCACCCGCACCCGCTCCACGCTCATGGGCGGCTGCCTGGAAGAGATGGTCAAGGAACTGACCGAGGCTTATCGGGGCCAGGAGCTGGCCGGCTGTCCGCACTGCGGCAAACCCCTCAAACGGCACAACATCAACACCAAAACCCTCAATACCCTGCAGGGCAGCGTGAGCCTGGCGCGACCCTACTTCTACTGTCGTCGTTGCAAGGCGGGGGTTTATCCCCTGGATGAGGCCCTGGAGCTGGCCGACGAAGCCTATCAGTACGACATGCAGGAGAAGATGCTGCGCCTGGGGATCGAGTCGCCCTATGCGATCTCCGCCGATTTGTTCAAGGAACTGACCGGCATCAGCCCCTCGAACCACTGCCACCACGACACGCTCAACCGCATCGGCGCCGCAGCGCCCATCGAGGAGGTCATCCCCAGCGCCAAGGAGATCGAGCGGCGCATCGGTTGCGTCCACGCGGCAACCGGCGAGCCGCCGGTGCTGGTTGTCGCCAGTGATGGCGCCCACACGCCGACCCGCCCCAAGGGTGGCCGCAATCAACGCCGTGGTGCGGGCAAGTGGCGAGAGGTCAAGGGCTTTCGTATCTATCTGCTCGATGGCAAGCAGCGCATCGTCCAAATTGCCAGCTGGCACCAGATCCAGGACGCGGCCCAGTTCACCAGGGATCTGGCGCTCGTCGCCGCACGGATACCGAAGGAGAAGGTCCGCATCGCTTTGCTGGGCGACGGCGCCGAGTGGTTATGGACCGCCATGACCCAGAGCTTTCCCGATGGGCGCGAGGTGCTTGACTACTATCACTGCGCCGAACACGTCCACAAGGTGGCCAGGCTTCAGTACGGCGACACCCTCGATGCTCAGCAATGGGTCGAGGCCACCATCACACGGCTGTACCTGGACCAGAGCGGCGCCGCCATCGGAGGCCTCAAGCGCATGCAGCCCAGCGGTGCGGAGGCCATGAGGGAGATCCAAAACTGATTAACTACCTCGCAAACCATCGGCGCCGCCTCGGCTACCAAGAATGCAGGGACGCCGAGTTGCC
>JAXHUI010000117.1:0-2103 GCA_034189745.1 Pseudomonadota bacterium | reverse complement strand
GCTGATGGAGTCGTTGGTGTGCAGCGTGGAGAGGACCAGATGGCCGGTCATGGCGGCCTGCAGGCCGATCTCCACGGTTTCTCTGTCGCGCATCTCCCCCACCAGCATGATATCCGGGTCTTGGCGCAGCCCGGCCCGGAGCACATCGGCAAATCTCAGGCCGATTTTCGGATTGACCTGCACCTGGGTAAGCCGGGGCAGGCGGTACTCCACCGGGTCTTCGGCGGTGATGATCTTTACCTCCGGTCGGTTCAGCTCCGCCAGAGCGCCGTAGAGGGTGGTGGTTTTACCGCTGCCGGTGGGGCCGGTGATCAGAATCATGCCGTGGGGGCGTTTGATCAGGCGGCGAAAGTGCTCCACCATCTGGCTGGACATGCCGGTGCTGTCCAGGTTCAGAATGCCCTGGCTCTGGTCCAGCAGGCGCATCACCACCGATTCGCCATACTGCACCGGCATGGTGGAAACCCGCACGTCGATGCTGCGCCCTTTCACCCGGATATTGAAGCGGCCATCCTGGGGCAGCCGTTTCTCCGATATGTTGAGGCCCGCCATCAGCTTCAGGCGCAGCACCAGCGCGGCGTTCACCCGCTTTTCTTTCATCACCTGTTCCTGCAACACGCCATCGATCCGCTGGCGGATCCGCACCACGGTTTCATCCGGCTCGATGTGGATGTCCGAGCTGCGCGCCTGCACCGCGTCTTCGAACAGGGTTTGCAGCAGCTTGACCACCGGGGCGTCGGCGCTTTCCGACTCCGCCGAAAGGCTGGCCAGGTCGAAGGCGTCATCCTCCAGCTCATCTTCCAGCTCCTCCGCCAGGGAGGCGATCTCGTCGGTACGGCGGTAGACCAGATCCAGGGTGGTGAGCAGTTCGCTTTCCCGGATCACCGCCTGCTTGACCGGCTGTTTCAGCACCCGCACCAGCTCATCGTAGGCGACCAGATCGAGCGGATCGGCCATGCCCACCAGCAGCTCACCGTTTTGTTCGGCCAACACGATGGCGCGGAACCGCCGGGCCATCGCCTCCGGCAGTTTTTTGACCAGCTCGTTCTTGAACTGGTAATGGCGCAACTGAACGAAGGGGACATTGAGCTGGCGCGAGAGGATGTTGAGCAGGGTGTCCTCTTCGACGTAGCCCAGCTCCACCAGCGTTCGGCCCAGCTTGCGACCGGTGCTCTTCTGCTCCCGCAGGGCGACCTTCAGCTGCTCTTCGGTGATGACTCCGTTCTGCACCAACAGGTCACCGATGCGGATCTTTTTCCTCGACTCTGTGCTCATTGTACTGCCTGTAGTGCTTGCATCCGTTGGCGGGCGAACTCGGCCAGATTTGCCGGCAGCCCGGGAAGGGTGACCGCTTGGGCGAACGCCCGCTGCGCACGGCTGATCTGGCCGGACTGCTCCAGCGCCAGCCCCAGCCCCAGCCACCAGGTGGGCTGCTTGTCATCCCATGCGATCAGCTCGAACCAGAGGCTGGCAGCGTCTTCGGCCCGGCCCGCTCGCTGCAGCAGGGTCGCCAGGGTGACACGGTACTCGGGGCTGACATCCACCGGCGGCAGGCGGTGCTCCAGGGTGTCGATGGCAAGCTGCAGCTCACCCTGCTGGAGCTGGGCGCGAGCCCGCAACAGACGCAGATCGGGGTGTTCTCGGGTGACCGACTCCGGCAGCCAGCCCAAGGCCCGCGCCGGCATCTGCTGCAGCAGCATCTCCCTGGCGAACACTTCACGGCTGCGCGGCGCCGTCTGGGTTTGGGTCAACTCAGTCAGCCGCTGCTCCGCCTCGACGGTGCGACCGTGGGCCAACATCTGCTCCAGCTCGCGGGCGGTTTGGCGGTCGATCGCCGGCGGCGTTTGGCGCGGCTGCTTGATGGAAAGGGTAGCCGCCGGCGTCTCGGGCTCGAGCGCCGCTTTCGGCCCGGGATCGGATTTGGCCTCCGGTTGCGGCCCGGGCGCCGCCTCGGGGGGCGCAGCCGACGCAACTTGCCGCCCGGCGTCGGCGTTCGGTTGGGTTGGGGCGCCGGCGCTCGGTTGGGCCCCGTCGGAAACGGCGACCGCGCCCGACCCGGCGCCGGCGGCGAAACAGAGCCGGACCGTTGCCGACGGGGCCCAA
>JAXHUI010000116.1:0-2136 GCA_034189745.1 Pseudomonadota bacterium | reverse complement strand
GGAAGATGTAGCGATCGATCCAGGGATCGGGAGTGGAATGGGGCACATTCTTGCCGATGGTGTGCAGCAGGAAGAGGCCGTGGTCCTCCAAGCAGCGCTCGGCCACCTCCATGAAGGCGCGATGGTTGCGTCGCCCCACATGCTCGAACATGCCAACGCTGACGATGCGGTCGAAGCGCTCATCGAGTTCGCGGTAGTCCTGCAGGCGAAATTCGAGCGCCAGGTCGCGGTAACGCTCCTGGGCCCAGCGCACCTGCTCTTTGGAGATGGTCACCCCCACGCACTCGACGCCGTAGTGCTCAGCGGCATAGCTCATGAAGCTGCCCCAGCCGCAGCCGATATCCAGTACCCGCATGCCCGGTTCCAGCCCGATTTTGCGGCAGATCAGCTCCAGCTTGGCCTCCTGTGCCTGTTCCAGGGTGGTGGCGTTTTTCCAGTAACCGCAGGTATAGGTCATGCGCGGGTCGAGCATGGCGGCGTAAAAATCGTTGCCCAGGTCATAGTGGCGCTGGCCCACCTGCCAGGCGCGCCTGCGGGTTTGAAGGTTCAGCAAACGTACTTTCAGATAATGGCCGATCAGTTTGGCCGGTTTGATCTTCTCATCCAGCCGGGCGGCCAGCACCCGGCAAAAAAACTGATCCAGCCGGTCGCAGTCCCAAAGCCCCTCCATGTAGCTTTCGCCCAACCCCAGGTTGCCCTGGGCGATCACCCGGTCATATACCTCGGGAGAGTGGATCTGAATATCCCAAGGGCGCGGCCCGTTGACCTGAACGTCGGCCTGCGCGAGCAACTCCTTGACGATGGCTTCAGACCTGGTGGTCCCGCGTGCGGTTAGCGGGGTTCTGTTACTGTCAAAGCTCATACGGCACTTCTCTTTAAAAACCTTGTATCCCTCTGTGCTGCCTGCTCGGGCCAACTCGTTGGCACTCATCGACGGGAACGGGTTGAACCAAGGGGAGCAAAAAGGCAGCGCTATACGGCACAAAGCTAAAAGATAGCCCCTGCTGGCGCGGAAGTCAGTTTTGCCGCCCGCAAGCCGCCCTCGGCACCGGCTATTACCGCGCGGTTTTGCCATCCGTGCCGGCCGGGTGGGGAAGTTGTTTTGCGCCCCAGTTGCTATAGTATGGGGAGCTTGCGGCAGGTCGAGGCGCTGGGAGCGTGTATGAACTTTAGGATCGATATAGAGATGACACCGGAAGAGCTACGCCGTACCCTCGGGCTTCCCGATGTGACCGGTTTGCAGCAGCAGATGGTCACCCGGGTACGTGAGCAGATGGAAGCGGGCGCTGAAGGGTATGACCCGCTCACGCTGCTGAAGCCTTACCTCAATGGCGGTATCGGCTCGATGGAGACCTTTCAGAAGCTGCTGTTCAATATGCTGAACCAGTATGGAAGCGGTAAGCGCGATACCGATTAGACGGAAGTGATGGATGAGCCAGAGTGGAGCAGGAGAATCAGCCGTGCGGATTCTACGAAAATATACCAATCGACGCCTCTATGACACCTCGCGCAGCTGCTATGTCACGCTGGAGGATGTCAAGCGGCTGGTGCTGAGCGGGGAAAAGTTTCAGGTTCAGGACTCCAAAACCGGCAATGATCTGACCCGCAACATTCTGTTGCAGATCATCAGCGAGCAGGAAGGCGATGGGCACGGCACGCTGTTGACCAATCAGGTGCTGCAGCAGTTGATCCGTTTCTACGGCGATAGTATGCAGGGGATGATGAGCCAGTACCTCGAGCTGAGCATCGCCGCCTTTTTGGAACACCAGGATCGGATTCGTGAGCAGATGCAAACCATGATGGGGGCGGCCAATCCGCTGACCATGATGGGGCGGTTTGCCGATCAGAACATGGCGGTCTGGAACCTGTTCGCCCCTCGCAGCGGTGATGGCAAGGGCAAGGAGGGCGCCGGTGACGAAACCGAGGCGGAAGACGCCGCGCAGGCCGAGGGTGAAGCAGAGGCTGAAAAGGAAGCACCGCCGGAGGGCGAGGTGAACACCGCGCCGAAGCCCGCCGCCAGCGCGGGTGACAGCCGTGGAGCCGCCGTGGCCGAGGGTACGGCGGCCGACGCGAAGGACGCGACGACCGCCGCGGACGATTCCGGCAGCGATGCCGAACCGGCAGCGCCCAGACAGG
>JAXHUI010000115.1:0-2218 GCA_034189745.1 Pseudomonadota bacterium | reverse complement strand
GTCATGTGCTCGAGCATGGCGGCCCGGGCCGGGGTATCGTCGACCAGCATCACGCGGGTGTGTTGCGACTGCTCACTTACGGCTAGGTCAACCAGCGGTCGAAAGGCAAAACGGACACGATATCGCCGGCGGCCACATCGCCGCGCTCCGCCTCCAGGTAGATGAAAGCGTTGGCCCGGGTCACCGACGACAACACCCCGGACCCCTGCGAGCCGGCGGTCTCCACCTGGTGGTCGCCGTCGCCGAACAGCACGGCGCGCTGGAAATCGGCGCGGCCGGGCTTCTTGCGCAACGGCGCTCCGGCCCGCGCCGCCACCACCAGCGGGGACTCCGGCGAACGCTCGCCCGCCAGTCGCCGCAACGCCGGCAGCGCCAGCTGATGAAAGGTCACGGTGGCCGACACCGGGTTGCCCGGCAGGCCCAGGAACAGCGCTTCGCCCACGGTACCGAAGGTGAACGGCTTGCCCGGCTTCATGGCCACCTTATAGGCGTCCACCCGGCCGATGCGGTCCAGCACCCCGCGGGTGTGGTCCGCCTCCCCCACCGACACGCCGCCGCTGGCGATCACCACGTCGTGGTCCCGCGCCGCGCTCTCGAGCACGGCCTGCAAGCGCTCCGGCGTATCCGCGCAAATCCCCAGATCGGTGACCGCCACATCCAGCCGGCGCAGAATGGCGGTGAGCAGGTAGCGGTTGCTGTCGTAGATCTGGCCCTCGGCGAGCGGTTCGCCGGGCTCGCGCAATTCCGAACCGGTGGAAAGCAACGCCACCCGGGGCCGGCGCAGCACCTCGACGGCGCTCAGCCCCAGCGACGCCAGCAACCCCAGATCCGCCGGCCGCAGCCGGCGCCCGGCGTCCAGCAGCCCGGCGCCCTCCGCGATGTCCTCACCGGCGCGGCGAATGTTCTCGCCGGGGCGCGGTGCACGCTTGAGGTGCACCCTGGCAGTGCAGCCCTGCCCGCTCAGGTCACACTCCTCCTGCATGATCACCGCGTCGCAGCCCGCGGGCACCAGGGCACCGGTCATGATGCGGACGCAGTACCCCGCCTGCAGCGACGCCTTGAGGGGCGCTCCCGCCGTAGCGGTGCCCGCCAGCGCCAAGCCGCCTTCCGCCGGCCAGTCGGCGCTGCGCAGCGCGTAACCGTCCATGGCGGAATTGTCCGCCGGCGGCACCGCGCGGTCGGCGCGCAGCTCTTCGGCGAGAATCCGGTCCAGCCCGTCCCGCAGTGGCACCGTCTCGGTCTCCGTCACGGAGCGAACAGCGGCAAGCAGACGGTCGCGGGCCTCTTCAAGACTGAGCATAGGGTCGCCGGTGGTTTCAGGGAGATAGGCATACTCATGCATCAAGCATGCCACCTGATGGTGCGCGGACGGCGGCGGCACCACAGCGGGGCAGCGGGCAGGTGATGGCGGGCTTGTGGGAGCGGGCTGAGAAAGCTACCACATCGAGTAGGGTGAGGCGTCGCCGCCTCATCCCTCTCATAGAACCGTACATACGGACCACGTATACGGCTCATGCCACTAACTTACCCCGAACTCGGGGACGGTGATGCCGGTTCGGACCTTGGTCAGATCCACTAACCCCAGGTCATTGTGCAGCCAGGCATTCGGGATAGCATGGTGAGCCAGTGGCGAAGCCGCGTTACGCCAGCTTTGCATCTTGATGTGCCGGAACGGGGGCTGGTAGCCCAACTGTTTCAGCCTCCGATGCAGCCGACTTGGCCTCTTCCACTGCTTGAGCTGGATGCAGCGTAACCGCCGCCTTAACCAGCTCATAACCTGCTTCAATACCCGTGCGCAGTTGGCCACCCGGAAGTAGCTGACAAAGCCCCGCAGCACAGGATTCAGTTCGCGGATGATGGCCGCAAGTCCTGTGCCCCCGGTTTCGCTTCGTCAGCGCCTTGAGCGTCCGTTTGAGCCTGACCACCTTCTTGTCCTGTATGCGGGTGTACGTCGTGTACACCACCACACCCAGGAACTTGATGCCCTCGCCGCTATGAGCGATGTGGGTCTTGGTGGTGTTGACGGTCAGCTTCAGCTCACCCTCCAGGTAGTTCTGGGCCACCCTTAACGCGTTGTCTGCCCCGGCCCGTGATCCACACAGGATCAGTATGTCGTCCGCGTAGCGGACAATTCGATGACCCCGCGCTTTCATGAACTGGTCGAAGGCATCCAGATAGACGTTCGCAATCAATGGACTGATCACGCCGCCCTGCGGGC
>JAXHUI010000114.1:0-2602 GCA_034189745.1 Pseudomonadota bacterium | reverse complement strand
CGTTTGGAGGGGGCATGAGTGCACAAACCACCCCACGTTCATCCGGCTTCACCCTCGTCGAGCTGATCACCGTCATCGTCCTGATCGGGATTCTCTCGGTGGTGGGGGTCGGGCTGTTCACCCGCAAGGCCGCCTTCTCCCCCCTGCTGCTCACCCAGCAACTGGCCTCCGCCACGCTGCTGGCCCAGCAGGCCGCGCTGGCGGGGAATCCCGCCAATCGCGTTGTTATTCGCCAATCATCCGATGAGTTTCAGTTCGATGCCGGGGGCGGTACCTTTACCCTGTCCCGGGAAGGGGCTTCGATGAGTTATCGGCTCGATGGCGGTACGTTTTCGGCGGTTCCGGCAACAGGGCTCACCGTCTCCTTCGACGGGCTCGGTCGGGTGGAACCACGGGAAAACATCGAGTTCCGTATCAGCGGAGCCAGCCAGTACACCCTCTGCCTGAGCTCTCTGGGGGCGGTCTATCAGGGTCCCTGCCAATGAAGCGGCAGGCGGGGCTCACTTTGGTGGAGCTGGTGATGGTGATCGTCATCATCGCCATCGCCATCGCCGGGGTGGTGGGGGCCTTCTCCCTGCTGGTGGGGCGAAGCGCCGACCCCTTGAACCAGGTGCGGGCCGTCTCCCTGGCCCAGCTCTACATGGACGCGATCCTCACCCGCAACTACGACGAATCCACCCCGGTCGGCGGCGGCAAAGTGGACGTGGACGATGTGGATTGCGCCATGCCCGGCCCTGACGATGGCGAGACGCGCGCCACCTTCGATGACGCCGACGACTACCATGGCCTGGCCGATTCTCCGCCCAAAGATGAAGAAGGGGTCGATCTCTCCGGCTATGGTGGTTTTTCGGTCCGCGTGGCCGTTGCCTGCGCGGGCTCCGAGGTCGATGTCGCCAACGACGAGGATGCCAAACGGATCGATATCACCATCACCGATCCCTCCGGCCAGAACTGGCGGTTCACCGCCTACCGGGGCAATTTCTGATGCGCCGCTCGGCCGGCTTCACCCTCGTCGAGCTGGTGATGGTGATCGTCATCCTGGCGATCGTGGCGCTCATCTCGGTGCAGTTTGTGGTGTTTTCCACCCAGGGGGCGCTGGATCTGGCCGCCCGGCAGCAGCGGGCGCTGCAGGCGGCGGTGATCGGCGAGCAGATCTCACGGGAGCTGCGGGCCGCCTTTCCGGCCTCCATCAGGGTTTCTGACAGGCTTTCCGATAATTGTATCGAATGGCTGCCGATCGAGGCGGCAACCACCTACATCCATCTCGACTCGGAGTCCGATCACATCACCGCGGCTCCCTTTGCCGAGCTTCCACCGGAGGACAAGACCCTCTACGCCCTGGTGTACAACTACGGCACAACCAGGGAGGCTCTCTACGCTAGACCCAATCCCGGGCCGGTCAGCCCTTCCATCAATACCGATGAAATCGAGGTCAAGACGGTTGATGGTGAATCCTGGGCAGTTATTCCCTTGTCCGCTGCCCATCGGTTCAACCAGCGCTCACCCCAACGGCGGTTGTTTCTGGTGGGTTCCCCCATCAGTTATTGTCAGGGTGGCCGGTTTCTCTACCGCTATAGCGATTACGGGGCCCGTCAGAGCCAGCCAACACCGCCGGCGGGAGCCACCCGCGCGGTGTTGGCGGCAAACTTGACCGGCCCCGTTCAGTTTGAGGTCAAAAGGCCGAGTCTCGAGCGCGGGGCGCTGGTCGACTTCTCCTTCACCTTGAAAGACCCCCTCGGTGAGGAGGAAACGGTCGTGAGACAAGAGGTGCAGATCCGCAATGTGCCCTGATCGCCCCACCACCGGCCACCCCGGCGCCCCGCTTCAGCGGGGGTTTGGCCTGCCGTTGGCGCTGTTCATGATCACCGTGCTCGCTTTTTTGGTGGTTGGCATGGCCCAGCAGCAGCGGGCGAGCGGGCAGTCGGTGAGCCTGCAGCTCCAATCGCAACGAGCCTTTTTTGCCGCCGAAAGCGGGGCGCAGCTGGCAGTGGCCAACGTGCTGAATACCGGGAGTTGCGCTAGTTTTCCCACAGAGCTCGATTTTACTATCGGCGCTCTTAAGGAATGCAAAGCGCTGCTTTCCTGCTCCGCCACAGATCCGCTGACCATTCCCGGTAGTGGCGGTAACCAGGTTTTTACGCTGATCAGTTCGGGTGAATGCGGTGCTGGTAATGAGCTGGCCAGCCGAACCGTGGAGGTCAGAGTACGATGAGCAGAGGTAGATTGGCTTGCCTTGGCCTGATCCTGGCGGCGCTGCTGGGCGTGGCGGTGACCGCCAGGGCGGCACTGTGTACGGATGTTTACCGCTCCGATACGGGGATCAACCCCAACCTTCTCGCCAATGGCAATGCCCTGGATCTATCCGCCATTCCCTGGGGCGATGCCGCCTGGCCGGCGTCGGGCGCCACTCTGGCATCGGGCGACTACTACTTTCAGGCCGCAACTCTGCCCCAAGGCTACCAGCTAAGCGTGCAGTCCGGCGCCCGGGTGCGGATCTTCGTCAACGGTGAGCTGTCGGTGGGCACCCACGTCAGTATCAACGGCTCGGGGGGGGCGGAGCAACTGCTGGTGCTGGCCCGTGGCAGCCTTTCTTGGGGCAACC
>JAXHUI010000113.1:0-2639 GCA_034189745.1 Pseudomonadota bacterium | reverse complement strand
CGCCCCCACGGCATGATTCTGATCACCGGCCCCACCGGCAGCGGTAAAACCACCACCCTCTACGGCGCTCTGGCCGAGCTGAACAGGCCAGAGGTAAAGATCATCACCGCCGAAGACCCGGTGGAGTACCGCCTGCCCCGGCTTACCCAGGTGCAGGTCAATCCGAAAATCGGCCTGAGATTCGCCGATGTGCTCCGGGCCGGGCTGCGCCAGGACCCGGATATCATGCTGGTGGGGGAGATGCGCGACAGAGAAACCGTGGAGATCGGCCTGCAGGCCGCCATGACCGGCCATCTGGTCCTCTCCACGCTGCACACCAACGACTCCATCAGCAGCGCCATGCGCCTGATCGACATGGGGGCGGAGCCGTTCCTGGTGGCCAGCTCCCTGCTGGGGATCGTGGCCCAGCGGCTGGTGCGCCGGGTGTGCGACAACTGCAAGGAGCGCTACCACCCCACCGACCAGGAGCTGATCTGGCTGCAAGCGTTCAATCTCACCCCGCAGGAGATCGAAACAGGCTTCGTCGAGGGGCGCGGCTGTTACCAGTGCAGCAACACCGGCTACAAAGGCCGGGTGGGGGTGTATGAGATGCTGGAAATGGACGAGGCGATGCTGGACGCCCTGCGGCGCAAGAACGTTTCCGACTTCACCCGTTTTGCCCGCCGCAGTGAGCTGTTCCGCCCACTGAGCCGGTGCGCCATGGACTACGCCCTGCAGGGGGTGACCTCGCTGCAGGAGGTGGCCCGCGTGGCCGCCACCGCCGAGAGCACCATCGCACCGGAACAGGAGGCGATACCGATAGCGGAGCCGCTGGAGGTGGCTGAGTAATGGAGTTTCGCTACCGGGGCAAAGACAGCCATGGGGCGGTGCAGCAGGGCTCACTGAAAGCCGCCACGCTGGAGGCGGCCGCCAACGAACTGATGCGCCGCGGCATCACCCCGCTCACGATCGACGAACAGCAACACCAGCCATCGATCATCGATAAGCTGAACACGACGGCGCTGCTGCCCAAAAAGGTCAGCCTGGATGAGCTGATCGTTTTCTGTCGCCAGATGTACGCCCTGGCCAAGGCCGGTATCCCCCTGATCCGGGCCCTGCGCGGATTGATGGAAACCACCCGCTCGCCCCTGCTGGCGGAGGTGCTGGAAGATGTCGTCGCCCGGTTGGAGGGCGGCACCACCGTAACGATGGCCCTGCAGGCGCACCCCAAGGTGTTTTCGGGGCTGTTCATCGCCATGATCCATGTGGGCGAAAACACCGGTATGCTGGACGACGCCTTCAAACGGCTGTCGGAAATCCTCGAACTGGAGCGGGACACCTCCCGCCGCCTCAAGCAGGCCATGCGTTACCCCACCTTTGTCATCATCGCCCTGTTGGCGGCGCTGATGATCGTCAACTTTCTGGTGATCCCCAAATTTGCCGCCGTGTTCGACAAGCTGGGGGCCGATCTGCCCTTTCTGACCCAGCTGCTGGTGGCCACCTCCAACTTCCTGCTGGCCTACTGGTACCTGATGCTGCTCGCCATCGCCGCGGGCGGGCTGCTGCTGCGCCAGTGGCGGCGAACCGAAGCGGGCCAGCTCATCTGGGACCGCTACAAGCTCAAGGTGCCGGTGATCGGCCCGCTGCTGCAACTGATCACCCTCAGCCGCTTCGCGCGCAACTTTGCCACCATGCTCGCCGCCGGGATGCCGGTAACGACTGTGCTGACCGTAGTGGCCGACACCACCGACAACGCCTGGATCTCCACCCACATCAAAGAGATGCGCAGCGGCATCGAGCGGGGCGAGAGCCTGCTCAGAACCGCCAGACAGAGCCGGATGTTCACCCCGCTGATTTTGCAGATGATCGCGGTCGGGGAGGAGACCGGCGCCATGGATGAGATGCTCAACCACGTGGCCGATTTTTACGACGAAGATGTCGATTTCGGCCTCAGGCGGCTGGCGGAATCGATCGAGCCGATACTGATCGTGGCGATGGGGGTTCTGGTGCTGATTCTGGCGCTGGGGGTGTTCCTGCCGATCTGGGATCTGGGGGCCGCCGCCATGGGGCGCGGCTGAGCGGATAACAAACCGCCCCACGCGGCTGGCCTGAACTTGACCCGGGCAAATGTGCTCAAATGAACCCCAATAACCATGGGAATCAACCTGACGGTTGTGACATAATTCAAACGGAAGTTTATGAGCCTGTTGTGATCTCAATGGAGGTATCCGCTATCATGCAGCCAAAACAAAACCAGCGAGGCTTCACCCTGATCGAGCTGGTGGTGGTGATCGCCATCCTGGCGATTCTGGCCTCTTTTGCCCTGCCGCGCTTTGTGCAGCTGGCCGAGCAGGCGCACCGCTCCAGTGTCAAGGCCACGGCGGGCGCCCTGGCCGCGGCGGTGGCGCTGGTCAAGGTGCAGTGGATGAGCAACGGCCTGACCGGTGCCGCTGTCGACGTGGCGGGTTTCGGGGAGGACAACGTGGATGTGAGCGCCGATGGCTGGCCGACCTCCACCAGCAGCAACAGCACCAACACATCGATGAACACCGCGCGCTGCCAGCAGGTTTGGCAAGGGCTGCTGCAGTCCAACGCGCCATCTGTTGCCACCAGCGGTACCGTCGATTATCTGGTCACTGCCACGGCCCCTCAGTGTACCT
>JAXHUI010000112.1:0-2747 GCA_034189745.1 Pseudomonadota bacterium | reverse complement strand
TCCAGCCGGAGCCCAAACCGGAGCCCAAACCGGAGCCCAAACCGGAGCCCCAGCCGGAGCCCCAGCCGGAGCCCAAACCGGAACCCGCGCCGGCGGCTTCGGGCGAAGAGATGAACTGCATTCTGCTCGATCTGCAGGGGTTGAAGCTGGCCGTGCCGCTCGAGCGGGTGGAAGGCGCGCTGCAGCTGGAGTCGCTGACGCTCACTCTGGAGGGGCCGGACTGGATACTGGGCCGCTTTGGGGAGGAACCAGCCCGGACCTGGCTGGTGGATACAGGCAAGTGGCTGATCCCGGAACGCTATAAGCCGGAAAACTCGAACTATGCCGAGGTGATCATCTTACAGGGGCGCCGCTGGGCCATCGCCTGCGATGAGCTGATCAAATCGGTCCGTATCGACACCGCCCAGATCAACTGGCATCGGGACAAACGGCACCGCCCCTGGTTGCTGGGTACCTACATGCCGGAGCGCTGCGCCATACTGGATATCGATCAACTCCTGCTCGAGTTTGAGGCCACCATCGCCTGAAGGCGCTGAAGCGGGGCGGCAGATGGGGTAAACTGACCGACTGTGCGTTGAGAGATCGCTAACCGGGTTGGGACCTTGTGTGGCCGAATATACGTCGATACTGATGCTGCTGCTGACGCTGACCGCTGTGCTGTCGGCGCTGATCTGCGTCTATGTACTGGTGCGGATCAAACGCCAGGAGCGGCGCCAGCAGGCGCTGATCAACGTGTTGCGCAATGAGATTCGGGCGATGACCAACGGCTCGATCGGCATGGGCAAACGGCTGTTGGCGATCGAGCGCACGCTCAACATAACGGTGGAAAAACAGCAGGAGCTGGAAAACCGTGATCCGGGTGTGCTGGCCTACAATCAGGCCGCCAAGCTGATGGAGATGGGCGCGTCGGTGGATGATCTGGTGCGCAACTGCGGTATCGGTCGGCCCGAGGCGGAGCTGATGGCGTTGCTGCACCGCGAGCTGCACGCCACGCAGAGGTTGCCGGAGCAGCATCCGCGGCACTAGCCGGGCGGCGGATTGCATCCGAGAGGAGCAACCCGATCCCTCTGGATGGATGATGGGGTGTTCGATTGGCTCAATCACCCGCGATGTCAGATCACTTCAGTGTGCTGGCGCTCCCAGCCATCTCTTCCGGGCGGTGAAATGATTCCCACCTACGATCAGATCACCTGCCGCTCTCTCCGCTCTATCTGCTTTATTATCCGTCGCGGATCTTCAGCAACTGACTACCAACCAGCGCGGGGCGATGTGAGTGGCGGCCGCGGCGATGGGGTTAACGCGGTCGACGCGGCTGCCACAGCAGCTCGCCATCACCATCGCGCCGGCTCAGGTGGCGGGCGCAGACGAACAGCAGGTCTGACAGCCGGTTGAGGTAGGCGGCGCTTTGCGGATTGATGGTTTCGCGGCCGGCCAGCTCGACCACCCGGCGCTCGGCGCGCCGGCAAACACAGCGGCAGAGATGGGCCTGGGCCGCGGCGCGACCGCCGCCGGGCAGAATGAACTCCTCCAGCGGCGGCAGCTGCGCATTGAGGCTGTCCAGCCGCTGCTCCAGCCAGAGCACCTCCGCCAGCGTGATGACGCTGTGATCCGGGTCGGCCACCGCCAGTTCGCCGCCGATGTCGAACAGATCATTTTGTATGCGCCGCAGCGGTGCCGACAGATCGTCGGTGCCATCCAGCTCGGCCCGCAGCAGCCCCAGCAGGCTGTTCAGTTCATCCACGTCGCCCAGGGCCTCGATGCGGGGGTGATATTTGGGCAGCCGCTGGCCATTGGCCAGCGCGGTGGTGCCGCCATCGCCGCTGCGGGTGTAAATTCTGTTGAGACGGTTACTCATGCCGGTTCCTTATGGTTGCTCCGTGGCGGCGGTTTGCTGCTGCAGGCTGATATGGGCCGCCTGTACGATCAGAGGGTCGGGTTCGAGGGAGATCTCCGGGTTCGGGTCCGGGTAGGGCAGGTGGCTGAGAATATGGCGCATGGCGTTCAGCCGCGCCCGTTTTTTGTCGTCGGAGCGGATGATGGTCCAGGGGGCGTCGGCGGTGTCGGTGTGAAAAAACATCGACTCCTTGGCCTCGGTATAGGCGTCCCACTTGTCCAGCGAGGCCAGATCGATCGGGGACAGTTTCCAGTGTTTGAGGGGGTCGGCGCGGCGGGCCTGGAAGCGCTTGAACTGCTCCTCCCGGCTCACTTCGAACCATAGCTTGAACAGCCGAATGCCACTGCGCACGAACATCCGCTCCAGCTCCGGGGCTTCGCGCATGAATTCGAGGTATTCCGACGGGGTACAGAAATCCATCACCCGTTCCACACCCGCCCGGTTATACCAGGAGCGGTCGAACAGGATGATCTCACCTGCGGCGGGGAGGTGCTTTATGTAGCGTTGGAAATACCATTCGCTCTTTTCCCGCTCGGTTGGCTTCTCCAGCGCGATCACATGGGCTCCGCGCGGATTGAGGTGCTCCATGAAACGCTTGATGGTGCCCCCCTTGCCCGCGGCGTCCCGCCCCTCGAAGATGATCAGAATTTTCTGGCCGGTTTCCCGCACCCAGCGTTGTACCTTGAGCAGTTCGATTTGCAGCTCGCGCTTTTCCGCTTCATAGAGGCTGCGCTTGAGTTTTTTCTTGTAGGGGTAGTCCGGGGTGTGTGCTTCAGTCATGCTGGGGTTCTCTTGCCGTTGTCACTGCTCTGATCCGTTGCAGCAGGGTTGTGTTCACCGGGGTGGCGATGCC
>JAXHUI010000111.1:0-2845 GCA_034189745.1 Pseudomonadota bacterium | reverse complement strand
TACAAGCTGCTTGACTCAGCGCAGAAGAACTGGAAGCGGATCAAGGGATTTAATCTGCTGACCCTCGTGGTCAACAACGTGAAGTTCAAGGACGGCGAACAAGTACAGGATCAATCAGACAGGAACGCAGCCTGATGTCCGTACACCAGATTTGACAATAACTCACATCTACACCCGCATCATGAACCCGACCAATGATGTGCTGGAAAAGCGCGTGGCGGCGATGGAAGGCGGTGTGGCCGCCCTGGCGGTGGCCTCCGGCATGGCAGCGATCACCTACACCATCCAGACCCTGGCCGAAGCCGGTGACAACATCATCTCCACCAGTGAACTCTACGGCGGCACCTACAACCTGTTCGCCCACACCCTGCCGCGTCAGGGACTGGAAGTGCGCTTCGTGCAGAAGGATGACTTCGCCGCTATCGAAAGCAAGATCGATGCGCGCACCAAGGCGATCTACTGCGAGTCCGTTGGCAACCCCTCCGGCGGTATCGCCGATATCGAAAAACTGGCCGAAATCGCCCACCGTCACGGCGTGCCACTGGTGGTGGACAACACCGTACCCAGCCCCTCGCTGTGGCGTCCGATCGAGCAGGGTGCCGACATCATCGTCACCGCCGCCACCAAGTACATCGGCGGTCACGGCACCACCATCGGCGGTCTGATCGTGGATTCCGGCAATTTCCCCTGGGCCGAGAACAAGGAGCGCTTCCCGCTGTTGAACGAGCCGGATGTGTCCTATCACGGCGTGGTCTACACCGAAGCCTTCGGCCCGGCCGCCTTTATCGGCCGTGCCCGTGTGGTACCGCTGCGTAACATGGGGGCAGCCCTGTCGCCGATGAACGCCTTCATGCTGCTGCAGGGTCTGGAAACCCTGTCACTGCGCATGGAGCGGATCTGCGACAACACACAGAAAATCGCCGAATATCTACAGAACCACCCGGAAGTCACCTGGGTCAACTATGCCGGTCTGGAAAGCCACAAGGATCACGCCCTGGCGCAGAAATACATGGGCGGCAAGGCTTCCGGCATTCTCAGCTTCGGCCTCAAAACCGGCCGTGAAGGTACACGCAAATTCTACGATGCGCTGCAGATCTTCCTGCGTCTGGTAAACATCGGTGACTGCAAGTCGCTGGCGTCCATCCCCGCCGAAACCACACACCGTCAGCTCAACGATGCCGAACTGAAGTCCGCCGGGGTATCGCCGGAGATGGTGCGCCTGTCCATCGGCATCGAGCACATCGATGACCTGATCGCCGATCTGGATCAGGCACTGGCCAAGAGCATTACCTGAGGCTTAAGCTTCAGGCGGGCAACAGGCCAGAAAACGCGCCACCGCAGCGGTATCCGGCCGCTGGCGGTGGCGCAGCAGGTAGAGCTGGCGGCGAATGCTGCGCTCCGGCGCCAGCACCTGCAGCTCGCCTCTGTGCAGCGATTGCTGCACCACATGCCGCGACAGGCAACTGACACCCAACCCTGCCCGTACCGCGTTATGAATCGCTTCGGAGCTGCCCAGCTCCAGTACCGGTTGCACGCCTGCAAGCGTCCCGAACAGTTCCTGCTCTACCACGCTGCGGGTGCCGGATCCCGGCTCGCGCATGATCCAGGGCAGCTGCGCCAGCGGCCGACCGACAAACGCCGGTACCGCCACGATCAGCATCTCGTCCTGCCGCCAGGGCGTCATGACCAGATCCGGATGCAGCGCCCGCCCTTCAATCAGTCCCAGATCCAGTTCAAACCTGAGCATGCGCTCGGCGATCTCGTCGGTATTGGCGATCTCCACCCGCTCGCAGGGCAACTCACCGTCCGCTTCCCCCAGCAGTCGCGGCAGCAGATAGTTACCGATGGTGGTGCTGGCACCGATCCTGAGCTGCCCGCCGCCGTTGTGAAACAGCGCTTCGGCATCCCGCGCCTGTGCCAGCAGGGCACGCGCCCTAGGCTGCAATGCCCGACCGCTGGCGTTCAATACCAACCGCTTGCCGACACGGTCAAACAGCTTTACGCCCAGTCGTGACTCCAGCTCCGCCAGCGCATTGCTGGCAGCGGACTGGGACAGGGCCACCGCCTCCGCCGCCCGGGTGGTGGAACCGGTCTCGATCACGGCTAAAAAGACTTCCAGCTGGCGCAATGAGAGCATGAAGATAACCTCTGCTGGCAGGGTAATGTTGCGATCATCTATCGAAAAAACAGGTAGATAATACCAAATCAATCCGTTTTAAACTTATAACCGATCGCATTAAAGTGCCTGCCTGTTTTCCAGGAGGTGTTCCATGCCATTGCTTGCCCGTCTGCAACCACTGCTCAATTCGGCGCCACTGCTGCCCGGCCTGTTGCTGACCCTGGGGTTGAGCCTGGCCGCCCTGCTGCTGGTACAGCTGCCGCTGCCAGGCATTGGCATGCTGGGGCCGCTGACCCTGGCAATGCTGCTGGGCATGCTGGCCGGACATCTGGCATCCGACAAGGCGGAACAGCGCAGCGCAGCCGGATTGCAGTTCAGCCGCCACTATTTGCTGCGCGTCGGCATTGTGCTCTACGGCCTGCGCATCAGCTTCGACGACCTGCACAGTGCCGGTCTGAGTGCGCTGTTGATCGATCTGTTGGTGGTGATCGGTATTCTGGCCACTGCGGCTTGGGTGGGTATCCGCTGGCTCAGGCTGGATGCCCGCACTGCCGTGCTGATCGGCGCGGGCAGTGCCATCTGCGGTGCCGCCGCGGTGCTGGCCAGCGCGCCCACCATCCGTGCCCGCCAGCAGGCGGTGCCGGTGGCGATCGCCACCGTGGTACTGTTCGGCAGCACCGCCATGCTGCTCTATCCCTGGCTGTTTACCCAGGAATGGGTTCAGGC
>JAXHUI010000110.1:0-2970 GCA_034189745.1 Pseudomonadota bacterium | reverse complement strand
AGTTGGGCGAAACCTACCGGTCCATCAGGGCGACAGAGCGGCGGGGTGCCTTTAGTTGAAATAAAGCTAAGTATTTATTTTTTTATTGTTTTTTATGCGGATTGTGGCTTGTTAGTGTTGCTCCGTCCCTACTCACTCACTAGATGACCTTGTCAGGAAGGCCCAACATGCGCATGAAAACACTCAAAGGTACACTACTCGCCCTGGCCATCTCCGGGGCGGCCGCCGTTCAGGCCAAGGATATTACCCTGCTGAATGTCTCCTACGATCCCACCCGCGAGTTCTATCAGGAGCTCAACCCGGTGTTTAGCGCGTACTGGAAAGAACGCAGCGGCGATAATGTCGAAATTCGTCAATCCCATGGGGGGGCCGCCAAGCAGGCTCGCGCCGTGATCGATGGCCTCGAGGCTGATGTCGTCACTCTGGCGCTGGCCTACGATATCAGCGCCATCGCCGAGCGTACCGGCAAGCTGCCCGCCGATTGGCAAGCACGTTTTCCCAACAACAGTGCTCCCTACACCTCCACCATCGTTTTCCTGGTACGCAAGGGTAACCCCAAGGGGATTCATGACTGGGATGATCTGACCAAACCGGGGGTCGAGGTTATCACGCCCAACCCAAAAACCTCGGGAGGCGCACGCTGGAACTACCTGGCGGCCTGGGGATACGCGCTGGAGAAAAATGGCGGTGACGCCGAAAAAGCGCGGCAGTTTGTGTCCGGTATCTACAAGCAGGTGCCTGTGCTGGACTCGGGTGCCCGCGGCGCCACCAACACCTTTGTCCAGCGCGGCATTGGTGACGTGCTGCTGGCGTGGGAAAACGAAGCGTTCCTGGCCGTCAATGAACTGGGCCCGGAAAAATTTGAAATTGTCGTGCCCTCCGTGTCGATTCTGGCAGAGCCTCCGGTGGCCGTGGTCGACCAGGTGGCGCAGGCCCATGGCACCCGCGCGGTGGCGCAGGCCTACCTCTCCTACCTCTACTCGCCCGAGGCGCAGCGCCTGGCTGCGAAACACTACTACCGTCCGGTGCTGCCCGCCCTGGCCGACCCTGAAGACGTGGCCCGGTTTCCGCAGGTGAAGACCTTTACCGTCAATGAGCTGTTCGGCAGCTGGCAGCAGGCACAAAAGGTACACTTCAGCGACGGCGGTGTGTTCGACCAGATTTACGCCAAGTAAGCGGATCTTCAATGGATCGCCCGGCCCTCCCCGCAGGCAGTGGGTGCCGGGCTTTTTTCTGCCACGGAATTACAGCAGGAATGGATGATGAAACAGAATGTAATGATCGTGCCAGGCGTAGGGGGCAGCGGGCCAGACCATTGGCAGAGCTGGTTTGAGCGTCAGTTACCGCACCCTCACCGCCTCACCGGTGTCGACTGGGAGGCGCCGGTTCTGGCTGAATGGGGCCGTTGCCTCAAGCAGCAGGTCAGAACGGTCGGTGAAAGGGTGTGGCTGGTCGCACACAGTTTTGGCTGTCTGGTCAGTGCGGTGATCGCCGCGGACATACCTGAAGAAATTGCCGGTGTGTTGATGGTAGCCCCCGCGGATCCACGCCGTTTTCATCCACTGGGCCGAAAAGGCTGCCTCGATGCTGAAGCGGGATCACTGGAACCCCTGATGCCCGCCTTTAAGCTGGGTCTGCCAGGCTTGCTGGTATGCAGCAGCAATGACCCCTGGATGGAAGAGGCGCAGGCAAAGGTGTGGGCGGAGCGTTGGGGGTTGCCAACCTATACGATGAGTTCCGCCGGCCATGTCAATGCGGATTCCGGTTTTGGCCCTTGGCCGGAGGGACTCGCCATATTGACAGCGTTGATGAAAAACAGCACGAGCTCAGGGCCCCATCTTGGGCATCAGCCCCCCGTGCGCAGGGCTGGCCGTGGGGGGGTACTGGCCAAAGTCCGGCTGGAAACGCGCAAGCAGTTGGGGATCTGAATAGAAGCACGTCGCCGCCCGCTCCGCTCTTTGCCTGCACAGGATTCAAGGTTGGTAGCGGATCAGCGCTGCCAACGCGTCAAATCTGTGAGTCGTGCTCGCTGCTGGCCTGAGAAATCTGGCTGCCCGCCGGTACACCGTGAGTGAGCCAAACATTGCCCCCTATAACGGAGCCTCGTCCTATGGTGACCCGCCCGAGTACGGTTGCGCCAGCGTAGATCACCACATCATCCTCCACGATGGGGTGGCGGGCGTTGCCTTTGGTAAGTTCACCGTTTTCATCGATGGAAAAGCGCTTGGCACCCAGTGTCACCGCTTGATAAATACGGACGTTGTTGCCGATCACACAGGTTTCACCGATGACGACACCGGTGCCGTGATCGATGAAAAAACCGCTGCCGATTTTGGCCCCAGGGTGAATGTCGATGCCCGTATCGGAGTGAGCTACTTCGGCGATGATACGGGCCAGCAGCGGAAGT
This sequence comes from Pseudomonadota bacterium, assembly GCA_034189745.1. Lineage (GTDB taxonomy): Bacteria > Pseudomonadota > Gammaproteobacteria > Pseudomonadales > Balneatricaceae > Marinobacterium. The sequence goes on along the minus strand of JAXHUI010000110.1, from coordinate 563 downwards.
CCAAGGGTGAACAGGGTGTGGGCCAAGCGGTGATAGATGATGGCTCGTATGCCGGGGTAACACAGTAGCACCTCATCTACGCTACGGGCAGCGGGGTCGCCTCTGAACGCCGCCTCCGCATCGCTGTCCAAAATCGTTCTCAGCTCCGGTAGTCTGGATGCAAACGCCTTGATAAGTTCAGTAGCCTTTTTATCGACAGAGGCGGTGTCGCTCGGGCCACTCAAGGTAAGTTCCAGCCGCGCCTGTTCCAGCAGTTTGTCCAGGGCACGGCCCAGAGTATAACCGATATAGTGGTCTTCGGACTCGGGGTTGAGATCTTCAGGACCCAGCCGCATGGTAAAGTGGACCCCATATTCCGGACAATGGTTTAAGCTGTTGCCAGAGATGATGAGGAGCAGCTTGTGAGCGAGTTATGGTGATTTCTGGTGTACAGGGAGATAGGAGGATGGCGTATCCTGTTGATTGATCACGACCAAGATCTCAATCAACAGAAGGTGATACGCCATGACCAAGTCTACCCTGAGAGCTCTTTCACAACCAGAAGAACAGGTGACAGATCCGCT
>JAXHUI010000011.1:0-50755 GCA_034189745.1 Pseudomonadota bacterium | reverse complement strand
CACACATATTACCTGATCAGTTTGTTAAAGAGCGGCTCGATCAACCGCACCGTAAACCTGCCGGTGCAACCTGTTGTCTCGAGCGAGGCGCGTATTCTACCGCTGCCCGTCCGGAAGTCAACACCTTTGACTGAAGAATGTAACAGTCTGTGTCGCTGGATGCTGTGTCGCAGGAAGCGTAGCCTGAATCGGTAGCGCGCCATGTACACTGCGCCCGCAGCCCTTTGAAAGTAACGCCCCCGGTCCAAGGGCTCTGCGCCCAGGCCGGGGTGGACACTGTTCGGCACTATGTCAGCTGACATCGACCACTCCACCTGCACGCAACTCAACCAGTCGCTACGACGGAAGCAGGCCGGCGCAGTATGTCAACGAGGTACTCCACTACCCGATGCGAATAGATCAGCCCGAGGTGGGTGAGGTGGAACAGCTTGTGTTCGCTCATTCCGGGGATGCGGGTTTCATCGACCAGAACGGTGCCATCGGAGGGTGAGCGGGGGTTCAACAGGGAAAGCACTCCCATGGGTAAATCACCGGCGATGCTGTACAGGTGGGCCTTGAAGGGCCAGTGGCGGTAGTCGGGCAGCAGGTATTGGGCACTATCGTGCAGCATCCATCTGAGGTTGGAGGCGTACACCCTACGCGCCAGGTAGCTGCCCCTGTGCGGCGTGCCCAGCGTAATGACCGGATCGACCCATCGGCTTTGCTCGCTGCCGCTCTCGAGGTAGCGCCGTGCGATCAATCCGCCCATGGAGTGGCCTACGAGGGCGGTGGGGGTGTTATCGATGAACCGATCGATCCGGGCGCAGATCGCGTTCAGGTCTGGTGACAGTGAGTTGTAGGTCAGGTTGAGCGTCTGATAGCCCAGCTTGCGCAGACGCCGGCACAGGGGACGCATCACCAGCCCCGGCATATAGAGGCCGTGCAACACTACGATTTTTTGTACCTGTTGTACCTGCATGGGCGCAAAGCGTTCCGATTTGACCATCCGTTTCAGGCTAACCCCTTCAACAGCCAGATAGAAACCCGCCTTTTGTTATACCAGGCCATGGCCGTTTACCCAACCGAGCGGTAGGATAGACAGCAACGAACAGGCTGACGGGGACTAAAATGAACGAAACCATCTTCATGTTGGCGATCGACTTTATTGCACTCATCGGTATCATCGCGCTGCTGCTGATCATCGCTCTGATCATCACCGCGGTGGTCATGTATCAGATAGACAAACGCCAGACCGTACATACCATCCGGCGTAACTATCCTCTACTAGGCCGTTTTCGTTACCTGTTTGAAACGCTCGGTGAGTTCTTTCGTCAATACTTTTTCGCCATGGATCGGGAGGAGATGCCGTTCAACCGTGCGCAACGCTCCTGGGTGTATCGCGCGGCTAAGAATATCGATAACACGGTGGCCTTTGGTTCCACCCGGGATCTGCGCAGGCCCGGCACCTACTATTTTTTGAACTGCCCCTTCCCGACGCTGAGTGAAGATGGAGTCACGACCCAACCGATGCGGATTGGTCCGTTCTGCCGTTTTCCCTACGATGCACCCTCTTTTTTCAATATTTCAGGCATGAGCTTTGGTGCCCTGTCGGCGCCGGCGGTCAAGGCGTTGTCGATGGGGGCGGCCCAGGCCGGTTGCTGGATGAATACCGGCGAGGGTGGCCTGTCGAAGTATCACCTCACCGGAGGTTGCGATATCGTGTTCCAGATCGGTACCGCCAAGTACGGGGTCAGGAATGAGCAGGGGCGGCTCGACGATGAACGCCTAGCGAAGGTGGCCGCGCTGGAGCAGGTCAAAATGTTCGAGATCAAGCTGAGCCAGGGTGCCAAACCGGGTAAAGGGGGGATGCTGCCGGGGGAAAAGGTCACCGCCGAGATCGCCGAGGCCCGTGGCATACCGGTGGGGCAGGCTTCGATCAGTCCCAACCGTCATCCGGAAATCGCCAACATCAAGGATCTGCTGGACTTCATTGCCCATGTACGCGAGGTTACCGGTAAACCGGTTGGCTTCAAACTGGTGCTGGGCACTACAGATTGGCTGGATGCGTTTTGCGAGGCGGTATTGAACCGGGGCAGTGAGTCGGCCCCCGATTTCATTACATTGGATAGTGCGGATGGTGGCACCGGCGCGGCACCAATGCCGCTGATGGATAGCGTTGGCCTGCCGCTGCGCGAGAGCCTGCCACTGTTGGTCAACAAACTCGTCCAGCATGACCTGCGCGGTCGTGTGCGGGTGATCGCCTCGGGTAAACTGATCAACCCGAGCGAGGTGGCCGCGGCAATCTGCCAGGGGGCGGATTTTGTCGTCAGCGCACGGGGCTTCCTGTTTGCGTTGGGCTGTGTACAGGCCCTGCAGTGTAACAAGAACACCTGCCCCACCGGCATCACCACCCACAACCCCCGACTTCACCAAGGGCTGGTACCGGAGGTGAAGGCGGTCAGGGTCGCGAGCTTCCACCGCAACCTGGTTCATGAAGTGGAACTGATTGCCCACGCCTGCGGAGTGGCTGAGCCGCGCCAACTCACCCGCGAGCACGCTGCCGTGGTGGTCGACGGCAGTGGTTCTGTGCCGCTGAACATTCTCCACCCCACGACATGAGCATGGGCAGCGACGAGGCCGGTCAGGGTACAGGCCTCGTCGGCATGCTCGGCGCTACTCTGCGAACCAGAAATCCCGGTCGAGCCAAGCCATCAGCTCCTTTTCCTCCCGATGTCGCTCAATCGCCCGACGGGCCTCCAACAACCGCTTGGTTGCGTGTTGTTTGCGCCGGTTTTTCTGCTCGACATCGTAACCAACCATGATGTCGAAAACCTCAGTCTGAATGGGGTCCAGATCCTGCTCTTTCCGTATCAGCATAGCCTCGCTCCGATCTCAGGGTTGCTGCCCAATCAGCGCAAGACACCGATCCGATGACAGCAAAACGCCAAGAGTTTTTTACCTCGATAGGTGCCGAATTTCAAACCATCGGCACAGGGCAAGAGTAGAGGCATCCTGTTGCAACGAGATGAATGGTAGCCTATTCAGGGTCGCTTTCATCGTCAGGTCCACGGCGGCGCAGGGTGGGTATGCGCTTCTCATTCTGGCGCAGACTGCGCAGACTTCGTTTAATGGTTTTGAGGTGATCCAGCAGCACAGGTCCCAGTTTCATGGCGACGCCAACAGCCAGCACGTCGATCACCACCAGATGCACCACCCGGGATGACATCAGCGTGCTCAGGTCCTTGTCCTCCTCTACATCCACATGGATGGGGATGGTCGCCAGATCAGCCAGGGGGGTGTTGCCCGGACAGAGGGTGATCACCGCGGCACCCTTTTCCTGCACCAGTTTGACCGTGTGCAGCAGATCCTTGGTGCGACCGGTCTGGGAGATGGCAACGACCACATCGCCCTCACCGAGGGTCAGGGCGGAAATGGTCTGCATGTGCGGGTCTGAATAAGCGGCGGCGGATACCATCAGGCGATAAAACTTGTGCTGTGCATCGGCACAAACCGGGGCCGAGGCGCCAAAGCCGTAGAACTCGACCCGATTGGCTTTCGCCAGGCAGTCGATCGCCTCCTCCAGCGTACCGGGATCGAGCTGATCGCGGATATTGATCAGGTTGCCGATCATGGAGTCGAAGATCTTCTGTTTGAACTCGATCACCGTATCTTTGGAGTCCAGCGAGAACTGCGCATAATTGGCATTGCTGGCCAGACCCTGCGCCAACGTCAGTTTGAAATCCTGAAAACCGTCGTAACCCAGTGCGCGGCAGAAACGTACCACCGTGGGTTCACTGACCTGGGCTTCAGATGCCAAGTCGACGATGCGCATGTGAATGACATCCTTGGGATTGGCGAGTACGTAGTCGGCCACCTTTTGCTCAGACTTGCGCAGGTCAGGGCGGTTTTCGGCAATCGATTTGAGCAGGTTGAAGGAGTTCATCCCCATCACATCCGATAATCAGTACGGGCTGGTGAGTATAACAATGAAAAGGAGAGCGGCCCAATGATCCGGTCAACTCTGCGCGCTTTTGCCCCAACCAATACCGTCGGAATCCAGACAGGGGACCTGCGCCAAGGCATGGCGCCCACACGGAGGAAAAGTCACCGAATTTGTTTCGCTGCCACAAAAAACTGTGGCAAGCAGAGGCGCTTCACTCCACCGTGACACTCTTGGCCAGGTTTCGAGGCTGGTCCACATCCGTTCCCTTGAGAACGGCTACGTGATAGGACAACAGTTGCAATGGCAATGTAAATGCGATCGGGTCCAGTATGGCGGGCATTTCAGGCAAATGGATCACATGCACCCCCTCCTCCGGCTGGATGCTCTGCTCACAACCGGCAAACACGAACAGCTCGCCACCTCGGGCCCGCACCTCCTGCAGATTGGCCTTGAGCTTGTCCAGCATGCCGTTGCGAGGCGCTACCGCGATCACCGGCATCTCTTTGTCTACCAGCGCCAGCGGACCATGTTTGAGCTCACCGGCGGGATAGGCCTCAGCGTGAATATAGGAGATCTCTTTCAGTTTGAGGGCCCCCTCCATCGCCACTGGGTAAAGCGTGTTGCGGCCAAGAAAGAGGGCATGGTGCTTCTCGGCAAAGTGGCTCGACATCTGTTCAATTGCGCCGTCCAGCTGCAACAACTGCCCCAGCAGATCCGGCAGCCGTTGCAGGGCGGCTATCAGCTCTGACTCCCGCGTTTGCGACAACCCATGGCGACGTCCCAGCGCGATGGTGGTCAGCAACAGGGCAACCAGCTGAGAGGTAAAAGCCTTGGTGGAGGCCACCCCTATTTCGGGGCCTGCGTTGGTCATCAGATTCAGATCGGACTCACGCACCAGCGTGCTGCCCGGCACATTGCAGATCGCCAACGTGGCCAGCACCCGCTGTTTCACCTCCCGCAGCGCTGCCAGGGTATCGGCGGTTTCACCCGACTGGGAGAGGGTCAGCAGCAGCGTGCCCGCAGGCAATACCACCGGGCGGTAACGAAATTCACTGGCCACTTCCACCATGCAGGGAATGCCCACCAGCTCCTCGATCCAATACTTGGCTACCAGCCCAGCATGGTAGCTGGTACCGCAAGCCACGATCTGCACCTGTTTCACCTGGTCGAACACCTCGCTTGCACCACTGCCAAACGCCTGCTCCAGTAGGCGGCCCGAGGCGATCCGCCCCTCCAGCACCGCCTGCATCACCTGCGGCTGTTCATAAATCTCCTTGAGCATGAAATGGCGGAACTCGCCCTTGTCGGCATTGCCAAGACCATGCTCGAAGGTGGTTACCTCACGTTCAACCGCTCGTCCCCGGGCATCAAACAGCTGGATCTGCTGCGCCTGTAGCAGCGCGATATCGCCATCCTCCAGATAGATGAAACGGTCGGTCACCGCCAGCAGTGCAAGCTGATCCGAGGCGATGAAGTTTTCGCCGATGCCCACCCCGATCACCAGCGGACTGCCCTTGCGGGCGGCCAGCAACTGACCGGGATGGTCAGCATGGATGACGCCGAGGGCAAAGGCCCCTTCCAGGTAGCTCAGACTGTTGCGCAGCGCTTCTAGCAGAGTCGAGCCCTGGCGCAGTTCTCGATCCAGCAGATGCGCCACCACCTCGGTGTCGGTTTCCGAACTGAAGATGTACCCCTGCTGACGCAGCTCTTGCCTGAGCGACTCGAAATTTTCGATGATGCCGTTGTGTACCACCGCCAGCCGATCGCCCGACATCTGCGGATGGGCATTGCGTTCCGAAGGTTTACCATGGGTAGCCCAACGGGTATGCGCAATGCCGAGATGACCACTCAGCGGCTGCTGTTCACAGGCATCCGCCAGGGCCTGTACCTTGCCGATGCGGCGCAACCGCTTGATCTGCCCCTGATCCAGCAGCGCCATGCCAGCGGAGTCGTAGCCACGGTACTCGAGCCGGCGCAGCCCTTCCAGCAGAATGGCAGCCACCGGGCGCGCCGCGATGGCACCGACAATTCCACACATAGTCAGGTTCCTTTTTTCTGCGGGCGTACCCAATGATCGATATTGACCTGCCGACCACGAGCGATGGCCAGTTGGTTGTCGGCCACGCTGTTGGTCACGGTGGAGCCTGCGCCGATAGTTGCGCCAGCACCCACCTCGACCGGTGCCACCAGCGAGCTGTTGGAGCCGATGAAAGCCGCGTCACCGATGCGGGTCAGCGACTTGTTGACACCATCGTAGTTGCAGGTGATGGTGCCGGCGCCTACATTGACCTCACGGCCGATCTCGGCATCACCGATGTAGCTGAGGTGGTTGATCTTGGAGCCCTCGCCGATACGGGCCTTTTTGGTCTCGACAAAATTGCCGATTCTGCCCCCCTTGGCCAGCTCGGTGCCGGGACGCAGGCGGGCGAAGGGGCCGATACGGGCGTTATCGCCTAGCGTGGCACCATCGATCACGGAGTTGGCCTCGATGCGGCACCCGGTGCCGATCACCGCGTTGCGGATCAGACAGTTGGGGCCGATTTCGACCTCATCGCCGAGTATCACCTCGCCCTCGAATACCGCATTGATATCGATCAGCACATCACGGCCTGCTTTCACCTCCCCACGGATATCGATACGGGCAGGATCGGCCAGACCCACCCCCTCGGCCATCAGTGCCTGCGCCTGCTGCAGCTGGTACCAGCGCTCCAGTTGAGCCAGTTGCGGGCGATTGTTGACACCCTGCACCTCCTGCACCGCTTGCGGCTGGATGGCGCGTATGCGCACACCCTCCTTTGCCGCCATGGCGATCACATCGGTCAGGTAGTACTCCCCCTGGGCGTTATTGGCAGACAGCCGGGGCAACCAGCGGTGGAGCGCGGCGGGCGGGAACGCCATAATGCCGGTGTTGACCTCACGGATCTGTTTTTGGGCTTCACTGGCATCCTTCTGCTCGACGATTGCCACCAGATCACCAACGGCGTTGCGAATGATGCGGCCATAACCGGTGGGATCATCCAGCTCCACCGTCAGCAGAGCCAGGTCGCCCTGCGCCGCAATCTCGATCAGCTGCTGTAAGGTTTCGGCAGGTGTCAACGGCACATCACCGTACACAACCAGTACCACCGCGTCCTGCCCGATCTGCGCCAGCGCCTGGGCAACGGCATGCCCAGTACCCAACTGTTCTCGTTGCCAGACCAGGTTCAGCCCCTGATCCGCCACCGCCTGGGCAACCTGCTTACCACCGTGACCGATCACCAGATGCAGCGCGTCAGCCTGCAATGCCCGGGCACGATCGATGACGTGTTGCAGCATCGGCTTGCCCGCCAATCGGTGCATCACTTTCGGCAACGACGATCTCATGCGGCTGCCCTGTCCGGCAGCCAGAATCACTACATCCGTTTTCATCATCCACTACTTGTTGGTTTGCAACCGTGACAATATGCCACGGAAGATCGAGTTGATATCGGCTTGAACGCTGGCCTCTTGGCACAGCGACCAATCCCCTTGCTCGCTCAGAAATCGGGACGCAGGAGGTGACGAGGTTTATGCCATTCCCCCTGAAACGGTGTCAACTGGCCTGGCGAACGAACACGGTGTGATTCTCGCGCCCAACCACTTCCAGCCTGAATTTGCAGTCAAAAAAGAAAAAGCAGCCCAAAGGCTGCTTTTTCCGTGTCACCAAAGACCCGATTCTACTTGCGGGTCTTGCGACGGATCTGCTGCAGCGTGCGAAGTTGCGCCGCAGCTTCAGCCAGCTGAGCGGCGGCACGGGTGTATTCGAACTCACCGGTTTTGTCAGCCATCGCGTGTTCTGCGTGTTTCTGTGCTTCAAGCGCCGCAGCTTCACTCAGATCACTGGCACGCAGTGCGGTATCCGCCAGCACCGTTACCTTGTATGGCTGCACTTCGATGAAGCCACCGGAGACGTAAAATACATCTTCCTCACCGCCCTGCTTGCGCAGCTCGACAGGGCCTGGTTTCAGTTCCGTCAGAAGCGGAGCGTGACCGGGGAAGATACCCAGGTCACCCAGGCTACCTGTCACGGAGACAAATTCGATAAGGCCGGAGAAGATCTCCTCTTCCGCGCTTACGATGTCACAATGAACAGTCATAGCCATCTTGATTACCTCTTGAAAGGTTCCGCCTGGAACTTACAGGCTCTTGGCTTTCTCGATCGCCTCGTCGATAGTACCAACCATGTAGAACGCCTGCTCCGGCAGGTGGTCGTACTCACCTTGCAGAATGCCCGAGAAGCCGCGAATGGTTTCCTTCAGGGAGACGTACTTGCCGGGAGAGCCGGTAAAGACTTCTGCCACGAAGAACGGCTGCGACAGGAAGCGCTGGATCTTACGCGCACGGGATACGGTCTGTTTGTCCTCTTCGGACAGCTCGTCCATACCCAGAATGGCGATGATATCCCTCAGCTCCTTGTAGCGCTGCAGGGTCTGCTGAACACCACGCGCAACGTCATAGTGTTCCTGACCGATAACCAGCGGGTCCAGCTGGCGTGAGGTTGAGTCCAGCGGATCGATCGCCGGGTAGATACCCAGCTCCGCGATCTGACGGGAGAGCACCACGGTCGCATCGAGGTGGGAGAAGGTGGTCGCAGGGGAGGGGTCCGTCAAGTCATCCGCCGGTACGTACACCGCCTGGATGGAGGTGATGGAGCCCACTTTGGTTGAGGTGATCCGTTCCTGCAGCACACCCATCTCTTCCGCCAATGTCGGCTGATAGCCCACCGCTGACGGCATCCGGCCCAGCAGTGCGGATACTTCGGTACCGGCCAGGGTGTAACGGTAGATGTTGTCGACGAACAGCAGCACATCACGCCCTTCATCACGGAACTTCTCCGCCATGGTCAGACCGGTCAGTGCGACACGCAGGCGGTTGCCCGGCGGCTCGTTCATCTGACCATATACCAGCGATACCTTATCGATAACGTTGGAGTCGGTCATCTCGTGGTAGAAGTCGTTACCCTCACGGGTCCGTTCACCCACACCCGCAAACACGGAATAACCGGAGTGCTCGATGGCGATGTTACGGATCAGCTCCATCATGTTGACGGTTTTACCCACACCGGCGCCACCAAACAGACCCACCTTGCCCCCCTTGGCGAACGGGCAAACCAGGTCGATAACCTTGATGCCGGTTTCCAACAGTTCATTGGAAGAGCTCTGATCCGCATAGGAGGGAGCCTTACGGTGGATCGGCATCCGCTCCTCTTCACCGATCGGACCCTTCTCGTCGATCGGATTACCCAGTACGTCCATGATACGACCCAGTGTCTTGGTACCGACAGGGACCGAGATCGGGGCGCCATTGTTGGACACTTCCAAACCGCGGCTGACGCCTTCGGTCTGGCCCATTGCAATTGTACGCACAACACCATCACCCAGCTGCTGCTGGACCTCCAGTGTCAGGCCGGTTTTGCCGACGACCAGGGCGTCGTAAACCTTCGGCACGCTGTCACGCGGAAATTCCACGTCCACTACCGCACCGATAATCTGAACAATACGTCCGCTACTCATGTTCGGATCCTCTTAAACTTTTAAACCTGTTCACTGCATCAGACAGCGGCAGCACCAGCCACGATCTCGGAGATTTCCTGCGTAATCGCCGCTTGGCGAGCCTTGTTGTAGACCAGCTGCAGCTCATCGATCAGGTTGCCGGCGTTATCGGTTGCATTCTTCATCGCCAGCATTCGGGCTGCCTGTTCGCAGGCGTTATTCTCAACCACCGCCTGATATACCAGCGACTCGATGTAGCGAATGAGCAGACCATTGAGCAGCTCTTTCGCATCCGGCTCGTACAGGTAATCCCAATGATGGTTGAGCCGCTCGTCGTCCTCTTCCGCCTTCAGTGGCAACAGCTGCTCGATGGAAGGCTTCTGGGTCATGGTGTTGACAAAGTCATTGGAGACGATGAACAACCTGTCCAGCCTGCCCTCTTCATAGGCATCCAGCATCACCTTGATCGAGCCGATCAACTGTTCCAGCTCCGGCGTATCACCGAGGCCGCCTTTGGCGGCCACGACGTTGCCGCCGAAGTTACGGAAAAAGCTGATCGCCTTGGAGCCCAACGCACAGATATCCACCTCGATATTCTGGTCGTGAAACGCTTTCATCTTGCTGACAGCTGCCTTGAACGCGTTCACGTTCAAGCCGCCGCAGAGGCCACGGTCGGTTGCCACGACGATGAAACCGACCCGTTTGACCTCACGCTCCTGCATATAGAGATGGCGGTATTCAGGGTTGGCTTTCGCCAGATGCTGAACCACACCACGGATACTGCGGGCGTAGGGGCGGGAAGACTGCATGCGATCTTGCGCCTTGCGCATCTTCGACGCAGCGACCATTTCCATGGCGCTGGTGATTTTGCGTGTGTTGCCGATGCTCGCAATCTGCGTCTTGATCTCTTTTCCGACTGCCATAGTTCCGCCTATTAAACTTGACTCGGTATGGAACCGCCCAATGATCCGGGCCGCTCACCGCCCTGACGAGCCATTACCAAGTTTGGGTAGACTTGAACTGCTCGATGCCAGCCTTGAACTGAGCCGCGATCTCATCGTTGTAATCGCCTTTCTCGTTCACTTTCGCCATCAGATCAGCATGTTCGCTGTTGAAATAGGCGATCAGGGCTGATTCAAATGCACCGATCTTGTTCAACTCGATCCCCTTCAGGAAACCTTCGTTGGCCGCGTACAGGCTCAGACCCATCTCGGCGACGGACATCGGCGCGTACTGTTTCTGCTTCATCAGCTCGGTCACGGCCTGGCCGTGCTCCAGCTGTTCCCGCGTGGCATCGTCGAGGTCAGAGGCAAACTGCGCGAAGGCCGCCAACTCACGGTATTGTGCCAGCGCCAGACGCACCCCACCCCCCAGCTTTTTGATGATTTTGGTCTGGGCGGAACCACCAACGCGCGATACGGAGAGACCCGCGTTGATCGCCGGGCGGATCCCGGAGTTGAACAGGTCGGCTTCCAGAAAGATCTGACCATCGGTGATGGAGATCACGTTGGTCGGTACAAACGCGGATACGTCGCCACCCTGGGTTTCGATCACCGGCAGCGCGGTCAGAGAACCGGTCTTGCCTTTGACCTCACCGTTGGTGAACTTCTCGACATAATCGGCATTGACCCGTGCGGCACGTTCCAACAGACGCGAGTGCAGATAGAATACGTCACCAGGGTATGCTTCACGCCCCGGCGGGCGGCGCAACAGCAGGGAGATCTGGCGATAGGCCCACGCCTGCTTGGTCAGGTCATCATAGATGATCAGGGCGTCCTGTCCGCGGTCACGGAAGTATTCCCCCATGGCGCAACCGGCATAGGGTGCCAGATACTGCATCGCGGCGGGATCGGCAGCGCCTGCCGCTACCACGATGGTGTGATCCATCGCATCGTGCTCTTCCAGTTTGCGCACCACGTTGGCGATGGTGGACTGTTTCTGTCCAATCGCAACGTAGATACATTTGATGCCGGTGCCCTTCTGATTGATGATCGCGTCGATGGCGATCGCGGTCTTACCGATCTGACGGTCACCGATGATCAGCTCCCGCTGCCCACGGCCCACCGGCACCATCGCGTCGATCGCCTTCAGACCGGTCTGCACCGGCTGATCGACCGATTGACGGGCGATGACACCCGGCGCCACTTTTTCAACGGCATCGGTCAGTTTGGCATCGACAGGGCCCTTGCCATCGATCGGGTTACCCAGCGCGTCGACCACGCGGCCGAGCAGCTCGGGACCCACCGGCACTTCGAGAATACGGCCGGTACAACGGGCGGTCATCCCCTCGACCAGACCTTGGTAGTCACCCAGTACCACGGCGCCCACGGAATCGCGCCCCAGGTTCAGGGCCATACCGTAGATACCGCCGGGAAATTCAATCATCTCGCCGTACATCACGTCGGCGAGACCGTGGATCAGGATAATACCATCGGAAACGCTGACGATGGTGCCCTCATTGCGGGCTTCAAAAGAGACATCGAGTTTCTCGATGCGCTTTTTGAGGATCTCGCTGATCTCAGATGGATTCAGTTGCTGCATTGTTATTCCTCACACTCAGGAATTCATCGCTTCGGCCAGTTTCGCCAGACGTGCACGAACAGAACCGTCGATCACAAGGTCATCAGAGCGAACCACCACCCCACCGATGATGGAGTTATCCACCCGGGAGGTGAGTTTCACCTTACGACCCAACTTGGTGCCGAGGGCCTTGGCCAATTTCTCCTGCAGCGCATCCTCGAGCGGGAAAGCCGTGGTCAGATCGACATCGACCCTTTTTTCCAGATTGGCCTTCAGGCGCTCGAACTGCGCGGAGATCTCTGGCAGCAGGCTCAGCCGGCCATTTTCGGCCAACAGACGAACAAAGTTCCTGCCTGCCCCATCCGCCTTGGCATCGAGCACCGACAGCACGAGATCGGCTTTTTGCTCGCTGCTCAGGGCTGGATTGCTCAGCACTTGGCCCATCGAGCTGTCACTGGCCGCCATGGCGAGAAGCGACAGCGTTCGAGACCACTGATCGAGGGCACCCTTTTCGTGCGCATATTCAAATGCGGCTTTGGTGTAGGGCCGGGCGACTGTATTGAGTTCAGCCATCGTAAACCTCGCTTAAAGCTCAGCTGCCAGTTTCTCAACCAGCTTGGCGTGGGCTTTTTTGTCAACAGAGGCTTCCAGAATCTTTTCAGCACCGGCGACCGCCAATGTAGCCACCTGCGAACGCAAGAGTTCACGTGCGCGGTTGACCTCCTGTTCGAGCTCCGCCTGAGCAGATGCTTTCACACGGTCGGCTTCGACACGTGCCTGCTCCTTGGCTTCCTCGATGATCTGGTTGGCCCGCTTGTTGGCCTGTTCAATGATGGCGGCTGCCTGTTCCTTGCCGGCACGAATCTCTTCAGCGGCTTTCTCTTGCGCCAGCTGTAGATCTCGTCCGGCACGGTCGGCCGCATCAAGCCCTTCGGCAATCTTTCTCTTGCGTTCAGCCAGCGCACCGGTAATCGGAGGCCAGACGTATTTCATGCAAAATACGACGAAGAGGAAGAATGCAATGGCCTGACCAATGATGGTGAGATTGATATTCACGCCATTACCTCTCGCGATTGTCTGTTCAAGTAGTTACCCCCCGCAGGGGCGCGGTGCATTTGAACTACTCAATTAAGCAACAGCGAACATGACGTAGAGAGCCAGACCAACACCGATCATCGGAATCGCGTCCACCAGGCCCATTACGATGAAAAACTGAGTACGCAGCAGGGGAACCAGTTCAGGTTGCCGTGCGGCACCTTCCAGGAACTTGCCACCCAGGATACCGATGCCGATGGCAGCACCAATAGCCCCCAGACCCAGCATCAGCGCAGCGGCGATATACAGCGTTGCTTCCATTTTTACTCTCCAGCTATTTTCAAGGTTAAGTTGATTTTCAAAGGTGAATCGGTTGTTCAGTCGAGGTGATCCAGCACCAATCAGTGTTCATCATGCGCCATGGCGAGATAGACGATGGTCAACACCATGAAAATGAACGCCTGCAGGGTTATGATCAGGATATGGAAGATTGCCCAGGGCACGGAGAGCACCCACTGTGCCCAAAACGGCAGCAAGGCGATCAGGATGAAGATCATTTCCCCCGCGTACATGTTACCGAACAGTCGCAGCGCCAGTGACACCGGCTTGGCGAACAGACCGATCAGCTCGAGGAACAGGTTGAACGGGGCAAAGATTTTGGGTAGTGGTTGGAAGGAGAGCTCCGCCAGAAAGCCGCCTACCCCCTTCTGCTTGATGCTGTAGTAAACGATCAGGAGGAATACGCTCACGGCCATTCCGCCGGTGGCGTTCACGTCGGTGGTCGGCACGACTTTCATGTATCCCACGCCCATCTGCTTGAAAACATAGGGCAGCCAGTCGACCGGCACCAGATCCATCAGATTCATCAGGAAGATCCAGACGAAGATGGTCAGCGCCAGAGGCGCAATGATCGGATTTTTGTGGTGAAAAATACTCTTGACGTTGTCATCGATGAATTCGACCACCGTTTCCACGAAGTTCTGCGCCGTTCCAGGAACATCGGTGGTCACCCGTTTGGCCACGTTGCGGAAGAACCAGATGAACAGCAGGCCCAACCCCACGGACCAGAGCATGGTGTCGACGTTGATCGCCCAGAACCCCATCTCCGCCGCTTCCTGTGATCCGTGCGCAAAGCCCCACCCCTTCTCCGGGTGGTTACCGAACGTCAGGTTGGTCAAATGATGCGCAATGTACTCTTCTGAGGATGTCACTGTTCCACTCGCCATTCTCAGTATCCCTCATGCAAAGTTTCAGAAACCGTGTTTGCACTGCTTCAACTGCAGTATCCCGCCGGAGAGCTGCAGCAGTATGAAGGTGCCAAATAGGGGAAATGGGCTCAGCGGTTGAACCAACTGGAATGTCGCGCTGAACAGCGCCACGGCCAGTGTCATTTTCCCTATTTCGCTCGCATACATACGTATCACGATGCGCTGGGCGCTATCGGTGCCTTGGCGGCGCAGTGCCCGCCAGGCGAAATACAGGTTGGGGAGCAGGTAAAGCAGCCCCCCCAGCAGGGCTGAGTACGCTTGCGTCACCCCAAGCAACAGACAGGCCGCAGATACACAGAGTATCAACGCGGCCTGGTGCAAGAGGATTCGCCTGAACCCCTCGATGGTGCGTCTGTCACGGACACTGACAGCCGCTTCGGGGGGTTGCTCCGTTACGCCCATTCTCAACCCTGGTGCCGTATCATCCAAATCCGTGTGCCAATAGCGGGCGAATTATAGGCATTCCCCCCCGCCACCTCAACAAAAACCCGGACGTTTTACACCAAGGTCGTAAGCCGTGCCCCCCGGTGTGGAGATCGGCTGACCTGGATCAGCCGATCCGTTGCAAAATGGCATCCAGTTCCTCTCGCGACTTGAAATTGATTGAAATTTTACCTTTCCCATTGGTACTGGCACTGATCTTGACCGGAACGGAGAAGCGTTGCGACAGCTCACTCGCCAACTGCTGCAGCTGTTCGTCCGGTTGCTGGGCCGGCTTTTCCCCGCCAGCGCCATCCGCCGGTTGCTGAAAACGCTTCACCAGCAGCTCGGTTTCCCGCACCGAGAGCCCTTTGGCAACCACTTCATCCGCCGCCTTGACCTGAACCAGCCCTTCCAGCGCCAGCAACGCCCGCGCATGGCCCATTTCGATATCGCCATACTCCAGCATTTTTTTGACCTCATCGGTCAAATTCATCAGCCGCAGCAGGTTGGTGATGGTGGAGCGAGACTTGCCCACGGCGTCGGCGACCTGTTGCTGGGTCAGTTCAAACTCGGTTTGCAGCCGGTGCAGTGCGATCGCTTCCTCGATCGGATTGAGGTTTTCACGCTGAATGTTTTCGATCAGGGCCATGGCGATGGCCGCTTCATCGGGGACATCACGGATAATCACCGGGATTGTGCTCAGTCCCGCCATCTGCGCTGCGCGCCAGCGCCGCTCGCCGGCGATGATCTCATAGCGCCCCCCCTCCGCTGCCGGGCGCACCACGATCGGCTGCATCACCCCTTGGGCGCGAATCGAGTTGGCCAGCTCCTCCAGCGCCTGCGGTTCCAGATCACGCCTTGGTTGGTAACGACCCCGCTGAATCTCATCCAGAGGCAGTTGGCGCAGCTCCCCCTGTTTGTCGGCACCCCGCCGGGTGTCGGCCTGTTCTGCGTAGGGCGAGTCCTGCGCCGCCACATCCGACAGCAGGGCGTCCAGCCCCCGTCCCAATCCCCGTTTTTTCACGACCATCATTCAGCTTCCTGTTCTGTTGCCACCACCGCGCCAGTCCGTTCGCGCTCCGTGCGCCGGATCAGTTCACCGGCCAGGGCCAGATAGGCCTGCGCCCCGCGGGAGCTCTTGTCATACTGCAGCGCCGGCAGACCATGGCTGGGGGCTTCGGCCAGACGCACGTTGCGGGGGATCACGGTGCGATAGACCTTCTCGCCGAAATACTCCACCAGGTGGGTGGAGACATCCTTGGTCAGGCTCATGCGTGGATCGTACATGGTGCGCAGGATCCCTTCGATCTTCAGCTCTGGGTTGAGGCGCTGATTGATCTTGTTGATGGTTCCAACCAGCGCGCTGATCCCCTCGAGTGCATAGTACTCACACTGCATCGGAATGATGACACCGGATGATGCCGCCAAGGCGTTGACGGTGAGCAGATTGAGAGAGGGCGGGTTGTCGATCAGGATGAAATCGTACTGCTCCAGCAGCGGCAGCAGCGCCATCTTGAGGCGGAACTCCCGCCGGGGGAGCTGCAACAGCTCGACCTCGGCGGCCGTCAGGTCGCCATTGGCGCCGATCAGGTGATACCCACACGGGGTATCTTTGATGATCGCGCTGGCGGCATCGGTTTGGTCGGTCAGCAGCTCATACACGGAGTGCTCCAACCGGTGCTTGTCGATGCCGCTGCCCATGGTGGCATTCCCCTGGGGGTCCAGATCGATCATCAATACCCGCTTGCGGGTGGCGGCCAGCGATGCCGCCAGATTGACGCAGGTGGTGGTTTTGCCGACGCCACCCTTCTGGTTGGTGATGGTGATGATCTTGGCCACGTTCAGATTCTCCCAAGGATCAGCAGGTGCCGCTCGCCATCGGTATCCGGCAGGTTGAGCCGGTGTACCTCCCGCAACGCGAACTCTGCCGGTATCTGTTCGAGTTCGGCTTCAGGATACAGCCCTTTCATCGCCAGAAACACTCCATTCGGTGCCAGCAGGTGGTGAGTGAGTGTCAGCATGTCGCTGAGGGATGCAAACGCCCGTGAAACTATCATGTCGAACGGCGGCCCATCCAGCCGCTCGGCACGGTCGTTGATGACGGTCAGATTATCCAACCCCAACTCGATCCGTACCTGCTGCTGAAAGCGGGTCTTCTTGCCGTTGCTGTCCAGTGTGGTGACCTCCAAACCGGGGCGAGCGATCGCCACAGGGATGCCGGGCAGCCCCGCGCCGCTGCCTGCGTCCAGCAAGCGTCCTTTGCCGATCCAGGGAAGAATGCTCAAACTATCCACCAGGTGGCGGTCGATCATCTGTACCGGATCGCGCACGGCGGTCAGGTTGTAGGCCCGGTTCCATTTCAGCAGCAGCTGATGATAGGCCAACAACCGCTCCCGCTGCGCCTCGGTCAGGCTCATTTTCAGCGGTTTCAGCGCCCGCTCCAGTGTCTGGCGATACGGCTCCATCAATGCTGCACCTCTGCCCTGTCGTGGCTGAGTTGCCGTTTTTTCAGATAGACCAGCAACAGCGAGATCGCCACCGGCGTCATGCCCTGAATGCGCGCGGCCTGCGCCAGGGTTTCCGGGCGTTGTTGCTCGAGCTTCTGTTTCAGCTCATTGGAGAGGCCGCTGACCCGACTGTAATCGAAATCATCCGGCAGGGGGGTGTTTTCCTGCCGGCGCATCTGCTCGATCTCACTGCGTTGCCGTTCGATATAGCCTGAATACTTGAGCTGAATTTCAACCTGCTCCGCGGCCTGAGTATCCTCGATCGGCTCACCCTTGAGCCAGGCCACATCGCTGTATGTCAACTCGGGCCGCTTGATCAGGTCGGCCAGGTTGTATTCCCGGGTCAGCTCGCTTTTCAGGCGGCTGCTCAGCTGCCTTGCCTCCAGCGTGGCGGGGTGGATCCAGGTGTTTCTCAGCCGTTGCAGCTCCCGCTCCATCGCCTCCCGCTTGGCCTCGAACCGCGCCCAGCGTTGATCGCCCACCAGTCCCAGCGCCCGGCCCTTTTCGGTCAGACGCAGATCGGCGTTGTCTTCACGCAGAATCAGACGATATTCCGCCCGGCTGGTAAACATGCGGTAAGGCTCGGAGGTACCCAGCGTGATCAGATCATCGACCAGAACGCCGATATAGGCCTCATCGCGGCGCGGATACCACTGCTCGCGCTCCAATGCCCGCGCGGCCGCATTGTAACCCGCCAGCAGGCCCTGAGCGCCGGCCTCTTCGTAACCGGTGGTGCCGTTGATCTGGCCGGCAAAGTAAAGCCCTCGGATCGGCTTTGTTTCCAGCGTATGGCGCAGGTCCTGCGGGTTGAAAAAGTCGTACTCGATGGCATAGCCCGGCCGGGTGATATGGGCGTGCTCAAAGCCGCGAATCGAGCGGACCAGTTCCAACTGCAGATCGAACGGCAGGCTGGTGGAGATACCGTTGGGATAGAGCTCGTGGGTGTTGAGGCCTTCCGGCTCAACAAACACCTGATGCTGCGTCTTGTCCGCAAAACGGTTGATCTTGTCCTCGATGGAGGGGCAGTAACGTGGCCCGATTCCCTCGATCACCCCGGTGTACATGGGGGAGCGATCCAGCCCCCCGCGGATGATCTCATGGGTGCGGGTGTTGGTGTGGGTGATGAAACAGCTCACCTGCCGCGGATGCTCATCCACCCTGCCCAGGAAGGACATTACCGGCGTTGGGGTATCCCCCGGCTGCGGCTGCATGGCGGAAAAATCGACACTGCGGGCATCGATACGGGGCGGGGTACCGGTCTTGAGACGATCAACCCGTAACGGCAGCTCCCGTAATCGCTGTGCCAAACGAACCGCGGGTGGATCGCCGGCGCGGCCACCGGCGTGGTGCTCCAGGCCGATATGGATGACACCTCCGAGGAAGGTACCCGCGGTCAGCACCACGGAGCGGGCGTGGAAGCGAATGCCGCTTTGCGTGACCACCCCCCTGACCTGCTCGCCCTCTACGATCAGATCATCCGCCGCCTGCTGAAAGATCTGCAGGTGGGGCTGGTCCTCCAGCATCGAGCGAATGGCGGCCTTGTAGAGAACACGATCAGCCTGAGCGCGTGTGGCCCGTACCGCCGGTCCCTTGCGGGCGTTGAGCACCCGAAACTGGATCCCCGCTCGGTCGGTGGCCCGCGCCATGGCGCCATCGAGCGCATCGATCTCTTTTACCAGATGGCTTTTGCCGATCCCGCCGATGGCCGGATTGCAGGACATCTGCCCCAGCGTCTCGATGTTGTGGGTCAGAAGCAGAGTCCTGGCGCCGAGGCGGGCGGAAGCCAGAGCGGCTTCGGTTCCGGCATGTCCGCCACCGATCACGATCACATCAAACGGGTCAGGGTAATCCACTGCGAGCCTCACGGATTGGGTTGTCGAGCTGACCGCCAAGGGTCGGGAGAAAAGGCTGGCAAGTATAACGCTCTGTGGCCCTACTGGAAATGGTCAATTTTTGAACAGTGATGTTTCTTCCATATAAACAATGTCAAACAAGGTATTTATATTTAAAGGATTGTTATTGTTGTTATGTATGGGGCTGCCCACTCGCGTTGATAATGCCACTTTTTCGTTCTGTTTCATGCAGTTGGCTGCCATCAAACCCTGTACGCTCATGCCCGTGGGGCTGGTGACGCCCTTGGGATGAGTTGTGGGTAAAGGTGGTACATATCCACAGCCCGGGTCGATCCACGTCTTGTGTACAGATAGCACCGGGAGAGAAACACAGCGGCTGCACAGACCGCTGTGGATTGTATATCTCAGTGATCGACGGTGCGGCAAGCTGTGATTGTCCTGTGTGTAAAATTGCTGCTGGTGGCCAGCGTGGCGATAGATCTGTTGGTAACTCTGTGCGTACCTTGTATAACCTGAAAACGGGCAGCTGTCGTCAGCGCTGGGCAGAGCACGGCTGAATAGCGGGAATAAAAGTTGAATCGTTGCTAAAACAACGAGTTGGGGTAAATTTTCTTGTGGATAACCAGTGGATTGAAGCGGGGGATCAAACGATTCCTGTGGCCGGGTATGGCGTCGATCGGCAGGTTAACGATGGGACGGCATTGTGTGAAATAAGCAGTTGATGTCACTTGCCGATACAGAACGAACTGAAAATTCTGCCCAGCAGCTCATCCGAGCTGAACGCACCGGTAATCTCGCCCAGTACCTGCTGAGCCTGACGCAGATCTTCGGCGAGCAGCTCTCCGGCGCCGTGCCGTTTGAGTTGCTCGGCGCCGGTTTCAAGTAGTTGCTGGGCGCGCTCGAGGGCATCGAGGTGGCGCCGCCGTGCCATGAATCCCCCCTCCGTGGTGGCGTGGAAACCCATCACCTGTTTCAGATGTTCGCGCAGCAGATCGATCCCCAGCCCCTGCTTGGCACTCAGGCAGATCAGGCTGTATTCACCCTCCTGGCGGATGCCAACGGGTTCGCCGCTCAGGTCGGCCTTGTTGCGGATCAGGGTGAGGTGACCGAGGTCGCCGAGATGATCGGCGAGCTCGGGCCATAGCTGAGCGGGATCGGTGGTGGCACACTGGCTGCTGTCGACCATCATCAGTATGCGATCGGCGCGGCGGATCTCCTCCCAGGCTCGCTCGATGCCGATACGTTCGATGGTATCGGGGGCCTCGCGTAGCCCAGCGGTGTCGATGATGTGCAGGGGCATCCCATCGATATGGATCTGCTCGCGCAACACATCGCGGGTAGTGCCCTCTATCTCGGTGACGATGGCGGTATCTCGCCCTGCCAGGGCATTGAGCAGGCTGGATTTGCCTGCATTGGGGCGCCCGGCAATGACCACATTCATCCCTTCGCGCAGCAGGCTGCCCTGGCGCGCTTCCTGACGCACCTGCTGCAGCTGTTGCAGGATCAGCTCGAGATCCGCTTGCACCTTGCCATCGGCCAGGAAGTCGATCTCCTCCTCCGGGAAGTCGATGGCGGCTTCCACCTGGATGCGCAGTTGAATCAGGGCCTCGACCAGCTCATCTATCTGCCTGGAGAACGCCCCCTGCAGCGAGCGCAGGGCACAGCGCGCGGCCTGTTCCGACGAGCTGTCGATCAGGTCGGCAATCGCTTCCGCCTGGGCCAGGTCCAGCTTGTCGTTGAGGAAGGCGCGCTCGGAAAATTCGCCGGGACGGGCCAGTCGCGCGCCCAGGGCGATACAGCGCTGCAGTAACAGGTCGATGATCACCGGCCCCCCATGCCCCTGCAGCTCGACCACATCTTCGCCGGTGAAGGAGTTGGGGTTGGGAAAGTAGATCGCAATGCCCTGATCGAGCTGCTCACCCTGCCCATCGAGAAAGGGGGTGTAGTGGGCGTAACGGGGTTTTGGTGTAAAGCCCAGCAGTTGTTGTGCGATCGCAAGCGCATCGGGCCCGGAGAGTCGGATGATGCCAACGCCGCCGCGGCCGGGGGGGGTCGCCTGAGCGGCAATGGTGTCCTGGAGATGGCTGAGCATGGTGGTCTCCTCGATACAACGAAAAAGGCTCCCGCAGGAGCCTTTCCACTGGCCGCAGGTGTGCCCTCAGCCCTTGGCCGAGCCGCCTGCTTCGATCTGTTTGTTGATCACCCACTGCTGGGCTATCGACAGAATGTTGTTCACCAGCCAGTACAGCACCAGGCCTGCCGGGAACCACAGGAAGAAGAAGGTGAAGATTATCGGCAGCATCTTCATCAATTTTGCCTGCATCGGATCGGGCGGGGTCGGGTTGAGCATCTGCTGGATGAACATGGTGATGCCCATCAGAATCGGCAGGATGAAGTAGGGGTCCATCTGCGACAGATCCTTGATGTAGCCGAAGAAAGGTGCGTGGCGCAGCTCGACCGACTCCATCAGCACCCAGTAGAGGGCGATGAAGATCGGCATCTGCACCAGAATCGGTAAACAGCCACCCAGTGGATTGATCTTCTCCTTCTGGTACAGCTTCATCATCTCCTGCGACATCTTCTGCCGGTCATCCCCGTACAGCTCCTTCAGCCGCGCCATCTCCGGGCCGAATCTGCGCATCTTGGCCATCGATTTGAACGCCTTGGCATTCAGATGAAACAGCGCCGCCTTGACGAGAATGGTGATGCCGATGATCGCAACCCCCCAGTTGCCCACCAGTGAATGGATCCACTTCAACAGCATGTAAAGTGGTGAGGCGATCCACCATAGCCAGCCATAGTCGATGGTCAGATCCAGATCGGGGGCGATCTGCTTGAGCTGATCCACATCCTTGGGCCCGGCATAGAATGTGGCACTGATCTTCTCTGACTGACCGGGTGGCACGGTGAAGGTGGGAGACAGAAAGCCGACGATGTAATTGCCGTTCAACTTGCGCGAGTGGTAGGTGTATTCCTGGCCCGGCTCCGGCACCCAGGCGCTGAGGAAGTAGTGCTGCACCATGGCGACCCAGCCGTCGGGGCTGGTGGCTTTGAACCGTTCATCATCCATGTCGCCGAAGCCGACTTTTTGATAGTTGTTGGCAGCCGTTGAAAAAACGGCGCCCAGATAGGACTGCATACCCATTTTGTTCTGCTGGGAGGGATCAGCTGAGCCATCCCGTTTGATCTGGCCGAACAGTACCCCACGGAAGGGCTCCTCCGTGGGGTTGTCGATCAGGTACTCCACGCCAACGCGGTATTCACCCTTGTGGAAGGTGAACCGTTTGGTTACCTCGACGCCCTTGTCGGTGGTGAGCTTTAGATCCACCACCAGATTGTCGCCCTCCAGGGTGTACTCCCTCCGGGCGCTGCTGTAGAGCGGTCTGCCCGCAGCGTTGGCGTCCGGCCCATCTGGCCCCACCAGGCCACTTTGGGCGATATAGGTGCGGTTGGGATTTTGTTCCAGCAGGACAAAGGGTTGGGTAGAATCCAGTGCGGCCTTGTGTTGCGGAAGTGCGGCCTGAATGATGTCGCCACCACGGGGATCGATCACCAGCTCGAGCACGTCGGTGCGCACTCGGATCAGATCGGTTTCCGCTGCCGCGCCCCCTTCGGTGGCGGTTTCGGTGCGGGGAATATCAGCGCTCGCTGTGACCTCGGAGGGTTGCGGTAGATCGGAAGTGGCGGGCACGGTGTCGTTGGAATAAGCGGAGGAGCTGGTAACCCGTTGTTCAGGCTGGCGGGAGGGGCCGTAATCCTCGTTCCACTGCAGTACCATCAGGTAGGATACCAGTGCCAAAGCGGCAATCAGTATGACTCGCTGTACATCCATGGTGGTAGAACCATCAGTTTGTTATGTGAGCTTTCGCGCTTTTTTGCCGACACGCGACCAACAGCGTCTGATAACGGCATGCAACTCGCTGCTCTCGAGGGTATCCAGCCCCTTGCGGGCGAGGATTATCATATCCAGTGCCGGGAGTTCATGCTGATGCAGACGAAAAGACTCGCGCATGATACGCCGAACACGGTTCCGTTTCACCGCTCGGCGGATATTTTTCTTTGCGATTACGAATCCGATCCTGGGGTGACCAAGATCGTTGCGACGGGCCAGAATCAGCAGGTGCTGGTCCGGTACTTTGACATCGGCGCGCTCGAATACGCGCGAGAAATCCCCGCTCGTCAGCAGACGCAGACGGCGGGGAAATCGGAGATCGGTCATTCGGTCGGGTGACCTTACTCAGGGGGCTGAATCAAGCTGACAGACGCTTACGACCTTTGGCGCGACGACGGCTCAACACCTTGCGCCCATTGGCGGTTGCCATGCGGGCACGAAAGCCGTGCGCGCGTTTGCGTTTGAGAACGCTGGGTTGGAATGTTCTTTTCATTGCCTCAGTCCTGCTTACACTGGTGTACGTGAGGTGGACTGATGTCCACGGGTAAAAATCAAGACGCGAGATTCTATGGGATCGGCGAGGATCTTGCAACCAACATTTGCTGCAGGCGATGCGGCGGGCGTTCGCGGCAGATGCCCGGTCCCGAGCCAGCATCCGAATGGGCCAAGGCGAAACGGCGCTGCGGCTGAGCTGGAGCGAGCCCGGCGGGTTTTCATCCGGCGCCGGAACGTCATTGTTTATAAAAGTCAGTTTCTGTTAAAAAACAATGTACTGCCCTGTGCATGACTGGGCAATGAGTGGTTTGGCATGGCATGGGTCGCAACGGCTATGGCTGGTTTTGCCATGAACGCGGTGGCCCTGGCGTTTTTTCTGTTCGGCCGGCCCCTTTTTACACAAAAACGGGTGAATCTGTGGATAACCACCCCATTGGCCGTTAGAATGACCTGCTTGTAATTTTCTCGACCCCTTGTACCCCGAGGCCGGTGGTTGGAGTAAACGGATGTCGGTAGAGCTTTGGGAGCAGTGTCTGAAGAGCCTCCAGCAGGTGTTCCCCGCCCAACAGTTCAACACCTGGATCAGGCCCCTGCGGGTGCAGGAGGGGTCGTCGCGGGAGCTTTTGCTACTGGCACCCAATCGCTTTGTGCGCGATTGGGTTGCCGACAAGTTCCTGGCGCGCATCCGGCAGGTGGCTTCAGAGGTCAGCGGTGACATGAATGTTGAGGTGCGTCTGGATGTGGTTCCGGGGCAGCGTGCGGCGATGCCGGCGGCGGCGCGGCGGCGCGGCGGGAGCGACCGCGCTGCTGCCCAAGGTGCTCCACGGGCTGCGTCTTCGTCCACTCCCCTGGCTCCACCCCAACCCCATGAACCGCCAGCGGGCGGCGTCGATGAGTGGGGTGACGGAGCGCCGCCGCCGGGGTTCTTCGATCCTTCGGAGTCGGCGGATCCGGGTTCCGCGATGGGTTCCATGGGGGGGCGTCAGGTCGAGGTGGAAGGGGGTGTGCGCCATCAAACCAATCTCAACCCGATGTTTACCTTTGAATCGTTTGTCCAGGGCAAGTCCAACCAGTTGGCGCTGGCGGCCGCCCAGCAGGTTGCAGACAACCCCGGTGGTTCCTACAATCCACTCTTCATTTATGGTGGGGTCGGTCTGGGCAAGACCCATCTGATGCACGCCGTTGGTAGCGAGATGCTCCGGCACAACCCCAACGCCCGTATCGTCTACCTGCACTCCGAGCGGTTCGTCGCCGATATGGTGAAGGCGCTACAGCTGAATGCGATCAACGATTTCAAGCGATACTACCGCTCGGTTGATGCCCTGTTGATCGATGATATTCAGTTCTTTGCCGGCAAAGAGCGTTCCCAGGAGGAGTTTTTCCATACCTTCAATGCGCTGCTCGAAGGGGGTCAACAGATGATTTTGACCAGCGACCGTTACCCGAAAGAGATTCACGGGGTGGAGGAACGGCTCAAGTCCCGCTTTGGCTGGGGGTTGACCGTGGCGATCGAGCCACCGGAGCTGGAAACCCGGGTGGCGATACTGATGAAGAAAGCGCAGGAGGCGCGGGTCAACCTGCCGGACGATGCCGCCTTTTTCCTGGCGCAGAAGATTCGTTCCAATGTGCGTGAGCTCGAAGGTGCATTGAAGCGGGTGATAGCGAATGCTCACTTCACCGGCAGCGCCATCAACACTCCTTTTATCAAGGAGTCACTCAAGGACCTGCTGGCGCTGCAGGACAAACAGGTTAGTATTGATAACATCCAGCGGGTCGTGGCCGATTACTACCGGATCAAGGTGGCAGATCTGCTCTCCAAGCGTCGCAGCCGGTCGGTGGCGCGGCCCCGGCAGGTGGCGATGAGCCTGGCAAAGGAGCTGACCAACCACAGCTTGCCTGAAATTGGTAATGCCTTTGGTGGCCGCGACCATACCACGGTGCTGCATGCGTGCCGAAAGATCAAAGAGTTGCGCGAAACCGATACCGATATAGCTGAAGACTATAAAAATCTGCTGCGCCATCTGACGGCGTAGAACAGGGTTCTGACAGGGTAGCCAGTATCATGAGATTTGTTATATCCAGAGAAGCGCTCATCAAACCACTGCAACTGGTGGCGGGAGTTGTGGAACGCCGCCAGACGCTGCCGGTACTCTCCAACATTCTTTTGGTGGCCGATGAGCGCCAGCTTTCCCTCACCGGGACCGACCTCGAGGTGGAGCTGGTCGGTCGGGTCCAGTTGGATGAGCTGTCACAATCGGGCGCCATCACCGTGCCCGCCCGCAAGCTGATGGATATCTGTAAATCCCTGCCCGATGACGCCCGCATCGAGTTCGCATTGAACGGCGACAAGATGATGATCAAGTCCGGTCGCAGCCGCTTCAGCCTGTCTACGCTGCCGGCACAGGAGTTTCCCAATGTGGAGGAAAGTCCCGAGGCGTTCGAGCTCCGGCTCTCGCAAGCATCGCTGCGCCATCTGATCGATCAGACCGGTTTTGCCATGGCGCAACAGGATGTGCGCTACTATCTCAACGGGATGCTGCTGGAGGTCAAAGAGAATGAGCTGCGCAGCGTTGCCACCGATGGCCATCGGTTGGCCACCTCGGTATGTGCGGTGGAGTGTGACAGCGGCTCGCAACAGCAGATCATCGTACCGCGCAAAGGGATCCTCGAGCTGGCCCGATTGCTCCAGGGAGGCGAGGAGACGGTTCGTCTGGTGATCGGCTCCAACCACATTCGCGCCAATGTGGATGAGTTTACCTTTGCCTCGAAACTGGTCGATGGCAAGTTTCCCGATTATCAGCGCGTCATCCCCAAAAACGGCGACAAGGAGATGTCGGGTAATCGCCTGGAGCTGCGCCAAGTCTTCAGCCGCATTGCGATCCTGTCGAATGAGAAGTACCGCGGCGTGCGGCTGACCTTGTCTGATGAGCGGCTGGTGGTCATGGCCAATAACCCCGATCAGGAGGAAGCCGAAGAGAGCGTACCTGTCGATTATCACGGCGAGCCCCTCGAGATCGGCTTCAATGTCAACTACCTGCTCGATGTGTTGTCGATACTCAACTCCGATGTTGTCCGTTTCACTTTGCACGATTCCAACAGCAGTGTGCTCATTCGCGGCTGTGATGAGCCCGAAGCGCTCTATGTCGTCATGCCGATGCGCATGTAGCCCTTTTCGCGGGGGTCTCTGGCTCCCGCGAGTATCCCCCTGAACCATGCCCCTCAAACAGCTCCGCATCCAGCATATTCGCAACCTGACCAACGTCACCGCCGACCGGCTCGGTCGAATCAACATCCTCTCTGGCGACAACGGCAGTGGTAAAACCAGCTTCCTCGAGGCGATCCACTTTTTGGGGCTGACCCGCTCCTTCCGTGGCAATCAGTTTCGCCATCTGCTCCAGGAGGGGCAGTCGCAGGCGGTGGTTTTCGCCCTGATCGAGAGGTTGGCCGACGGTCAGCTCAAACCGCTTGGGGTTGAACGCAGCCTGGATGGCGAGCCGAGGGTTCGTTATGCCGGAGAGCGGCTCGACGCCGCCTCGCTGGCTCAGCTGTTGCCGATTCAGGTGATCAACAGCGATACGTTCGATCTCCTCGATGGCAGCCCCGGTGTGCGGCGGCAGTTTCTCGATTGGGGTGCGTTTCATTTCGACACCGCATTCATCCATCTGTGGCGAGGGTTCAGGCGGATCCTCAAGCAGCGAAATTCACTGCTGAAATGTGGTAAAATCGACCCGCGTGTTCGGCAGGTTTGGGATGCCGAATTTGTCCAGTATGCAGAGCAGATGACAACCCTTCGGCAGCGCTATATCGAGCAGTTGCTACCCTGTTTCGAGCAAACCTTGGGTGCCCTGTTGCCAGGGTTGGAGGTGCGGTTGCAGTTCACTCCCGGCTGGGACCGCAAGCGGCGGCTCGAAAGCCAGCTTGCGGAAGGGTTTGAACGTGATCTGCGCCAAGGCTTCACCACGTTGGGGCCGCAACGGGCGGATCTGCGCTTCAAAAGTGGCAGCTTCAGTGCAGCCGATCGTCTCTCACGGGGGCAAAAAAAACTGGTGGTCAGTGCCTTTCGCCTGGCCCAGGGTGCGTTGTTTCATCGCCTCAACAACCGTGCCTGTATCTACTTGATCGACGACCTGCCGGCCGAGCTCGACGAGCATCACTGCCGACAGTTTTGCGAATTTTTGGAGGCGAGCGCCAACCAGTGCTTTATCACCTGTGTAGACCCGGAGCTGTTGAGCCGGGTCTGGCAGCCTGAGACCGATGTGGCACTGTTCAGGCTGGAATCCGGTACGTTAACGCACAGGGGTGCACCAGGAGATCAAACATGAGTGGTGAAAACCAGAATTACGACTCGTCCAGTATCAAGGTCCTGAAGGGGCTCGATGCGGTGAGAAAGCGGCCGGGCATGTACATAGGCGATACCGATGATGGCAGTGGCCTGCATCACATGGTGTTCGAGCTGGTCGACAACGGCATCGACGAGGCGCTTGCCGGTTACTGCTCGGAGATCGCGGTTATCATCCACCCGGATGAGAGTGTCACCGTGTCAGACAATGGGCGCGGCATTCCCACCGATATCCATGAAGAAGGGGTGTCGGCCGCCGAAGTGATCATGACGGTGCTGCATGCCGGGGGCAAGTTCGACGACAACAGCTACAAGGTTTCCGGTGGTCTTCATGGTGTTGGGGTCTCCGTCGTCAACGCCCTCTCCTCGGAGCTCAAGCTGACCATACGCCGCGATGGCCGGGTTTATGAGCAGATCTACCATCACGGCATCCCCGACTCGCCTCTGCGTGTGGTGGGAGAGACCGACCTCACCGGCACCATCGTGCGTTTCAAACCCTCGGAAGAAACCTTCACCAATATCAGCTTCCAGTACGATATTTTGGCCAAGCGGCTGCGTGAGCTCTCCTTTCTGAATTCGGGTGTTCGCATTCGACTGAAGGATGAGCGATCCGGGCGGGAAGAGGTGTTCGAGTACGAGGGGGGGCTGGCCGCGTTCGTTGAATATCTCAACCAGAACAAATCCCCGATCAACAAGATTTTTCACTTTGACGCCATGCATGAAAATGGTGTTGGGGTCGAGGTGGCGATGCAGTGGAACGATGGCTTCCAGGAAAGCCTGCACTGTTTTGCGAACAATATCCCCCAACGTGATGGGGGCACCCATCTGTCGGGCTTTCGTGCGGCCCTGACTCGCTGTTTGAACAACTACATCGAGTCTGAACAGCTCAACAAGAACAACAAGGTCAATACCAGCGGCGACGACTGTCGTGAGGGGTTGGTGGCGATCGTTTCGGTCAAGGTGCCCGACCCCAAGTTCTCCTCGCAGACCAAGGACAAACTGGTTTCCTCGGAGGTGAAAACGGCGGTGGAGCAGCTGATGGCCTCACAGTTCAGCGCCTACCTGCTGGAAAATCCGCAGGATGCCAAAGCGGTGGTGCAGAAGATGATCGATGCTGCCCGGGCCCGTGAAGCGGCCCGCAAGGCGCGCGAAATGACCCGTCGCAAGGGGGCGCTCGATGTGGCCGGCCTGCCCGGTAAACTGGCTGACTGCCAGGAGAAAGATCCGGCCTTTTCCGAGCTCTACCTGGTGGAGGGTGACTCCGCCGGTGGTTCCGCCAAACAGGGCCGTGATCGTCGAACGCAGGCGATCCTGCCGCTCAAGGGCAAGATTCTCAACGTGGAAAAGGCACGCTTTGACAAGATGCTCACCTCCGCCGAGGTGGGCACGCTGATCACGGCACTGGGGTGTGGCATCGGGCGGGAAGAGTTCAATGCGGATAAATTGCGCTACCACCGCATCATCATCATGACCGACGCCGATGTGGACGGTTCCCATATCCGTACCCTGCTGCTGACCTTCTTTTTCCGGCAGATGCCCGAGCTGATCGAGCGCGGACATATCTATATCGCCCAGCCACCGCTCTACAAAATCAAAAAGGGCAAGCAGGAGCAGTACCTCAAGGATGACGAAGCGCTCGATAATTACCTGCTTCAGGGCGCCCTCGATGGTACCAGCCTGTTTCCCGGTGAGCACTCCCCCGCCATCTCCGGCCCGGCGCTGGAATCCCTCATCACCCGCTATCGTCAGGTTGAACGGATGTGCGAGCGGTTGAGTCGCGTTTATCCCTATGAGGTGTTGAAGCGGTTACTTTATCTGCCTACCTTGTCGCTGGAGCAGCTCTCCTCGGCCGAGCAGGTGGAGTACTGGTCGAAACAGTTGTGTGAGGCGCTCTCCAACCATGTCGATGGCGGCGAGCGGTATCAGTGTAGCCTGCGTCACGATCGGGAGCACAGCCTCTACCTTCCGGTTATTAAGATCATCCAGCACGGTGTCGATTCCGATTATCTGCTCGATGCGGAGTTTTTCCGCTCCCGTGATTACCAGTCGATCGTATCTCTTGGTCACGAGCTGCAGTCACTGCTGGAAGATGATGCCTTCCTGCAGCGGGGTGAGCGTCGCTTCCCCCTCAGTGAGCTTGGTTCTGGTATTCAGTGGCTTCTCGATCAGTCCCGCCGCGGTAATGCGATCCAGCGTTACAAGGGGCTTGGCGAGATGAACCCGGATCAGCTTTGGGAAACCACCATGGACCCCAACGCTCGCCGTATGCTGCAGGTGACCATCGATGATGCCATCGCGGCAGACCAGTTGTTCACCACGCTGATGGGAGACGAAGTTGAACCCCGCCGCCATTTCATTGAGTCCAATGCGCTGAATGTAGCCAACCTGGATATCTAGCCCCCTTGGCGATCTGAGCGAACAAGCAAAAGCAGCCGGCTGGCTGCTTTTTTTTGTGAGCGATCAAGCCGTTTTCAAACCTGTTGCCAGCCCTCAACCGGGTTTATCTCACCTCTGCTTTTTACTCCCCCTTTGATTAACCCAGCAATCCTCTTTCGCACCTCCTACCCGGTTTTATTCCAAAGGAGATTGGGTATTTGCTTGGCGTTCTGCTCCTGTTTCACGTGGAACATCCTTGGTGGCAGACCAGACCGGAGCCAGAAGTGTTCCACGTGAAACAACGGGAAAAATAAAAATTGATAAGCCAAATGGTTTGATGGTTGATCGGCAGAAACCATAAAAGGCAGCAAAAAATGGGGCCGTGACCACCAAGGGAGTGAGCCGGAAATCACCACGCGGGAGTGCCGAAACGGTGCGCAGCGGCGTACAGGGGGAATCCTCAGCGCGCGTTTAAGGCCCCGGTGTCCGGTGAGGAGCAAGCAAAAAAGGGGGGGGGCTGCGGACGGAAGTTTCAGCAGGCGCCGAATATGAGATAAAAGCGAAATTTGGTGATCGCTCAGCCAGAGTGCGGTGGGCAACCAAAAACTATCAAACCGGGTTTTTGGTTGCCCAAGAAGTTACTGACCAAGGAGAGAGATATCGGCGACCGCAAGGAAGAGTCGTCTTAGTCGGGCCAGCAGAGCAAGGCGGTTTTGCTTGATGGCGTCGTCGTCGACCATCACCATCACCTGATCAAAAAAGGTATCCACGTGACGGCGCAGTTGAGCCAAGCGCTCGAGGGCGCTGCGGTACTCACCCTGCTGGAACAGCGGAGTCACCTCCTGCTCCATCCGCTCTAGCTGTTCGTACAACGCAAGTTCCGCTTGGGCCTCGAGCAACCCGGGGTCGACATCCGCGGGGGCTGAACCCCCCTGCTTCGCCAAAATGTTGCCAACCCGTTTGTTGGCAGACGCCAGGGCCGCCGCCTCTGGCAGATAAGAAAAGTGACTGACCGCATCGATACGGCGGTCGAAATCCAGCGGTCTGGTGGGACGAAGCGCGAGTACCGATTGAAAGATCTCCGCACTGATGCCCCGCTCCTCATACCAGGCGCGAAAACGTTCCAGCATAAAATCAACCACCCGATCAGCCAGCCCTGTCGCTGCGGGCAGGTCACTGTATTGGTCAACTGCGATGGTGAGTAGCTGTTGAAGATCGACGTCGAGTTTGCGCTCCACGATGATCCGCAATACCCCCAGGGCGGCGCGGCGAAGGGCAAAGGGATCCCTGGAACCGGTCGGAGGCTGATCGATACCGAAGAGGCCGGTCAGTGTATCCAGTCGATCAGCGATGGCTAGGGCGATGCCGGTGGGGGTTGCGGGCAGATCATCGCCGGCGAAACGGGGCATGTACTGCTCATTGAGGGCCCGAGCCACCTCCTCGGCTTCACCATCATGCAGGGCGTAGTGGTAACCCATCAAACCCTGCAGTTCGGGAAACTCAAACACCATCTCCGTCATCAGATCGCACTTGCTCAACAGGGCAGCGCGACGGGCAAACTGGCAATCACCCCCAATCAGGTTGGCGACAGCGGCAGCAAGTGCTTCGATGCGCCGGGTTTTGTCATGCAGGGTACCGAGTTGCTGTTGAAACACCACCCCCTTGAGCTGCTCGACGCGGGCCTGCAGTGGTCGCTTTTTGTCCGTTTCAAAAAAGAAGGCGGCGTCCGCCAAGCGAGGGCGAATCACCTTCTCGTTGCCTTCGATCACCTGTTGCGGATCTCTGGATTGGATGTTGGCCAGTGTGATGAAGTAAGGCATCAACTTGCCTTGGGCATCGAGCACGTGGAAGTACTTCTGGTTCTCCTTCATGGAGGAGATCAGCGCCTGTGCCGGAACCTCGAGAAAACGCTCTTCAAACCGTCCGGTCAGGGCAACGGGCCATTCGGTCAGCGCGGTCACCTCATCGAGCAGAGCCTCATCGATCTGGGTGGTACCGCCGATCCGTCGGCCTTCATCGATGACCTGGTTACGAATAAGTGCGCGGCGTTCGGTAAAATCAGCAATGACCTTGCCGGTCTCACGCAGTACCTGTGGGTAGTCGGCCGGCACCATCAGTTCGATCTCGTGGTTGTAGTGGAACCGGTGCCCGCGGGTTTTGCGCCCGGCCTGCAGGCCAAGCAGTTCGGCCTCGACCACTTCATCCCCAAGCAACATGACCAGCCATTTGACCGGGCGGACAAACTCGATGCGCGAAGCGCCCCACCGCATCCGCTTTGGAATGGGGAGCCCGTGTAGCGCGTCATGGATGATCCCGGGCAGCAAGGCAGCGGTTGTCTGCCCCTTCTCAACGCCCCGGTAAACGTAGTAGTGGCCTTTGGCGGTTTCCTCAATATCCAGTTGATCGATACCGACTCCGCAGGAGCGCGCAAACCCCTGTACCGCCCGCTCGGGGGCTTGGGTGGCAGGGCCCCGTTTTTCGATGGTGCGGTCCGGTTGCTGTAACTGAATGTCGCTGACCAGAACGGCCAGGCGGCGGGGTGTTGCAAAGGAGGATGCGCCGGCAAACGGGACAGCGGCCGCCTCGAGGCCAGAGGTGATGCCAGCGAGAAAGGCGTCGGCGAGCATTTTGAGTGCTTTGGGGGGCAGCTCTTCAGTGCCCAATTCGATCAAAAAATCATGCTGAGACATTAGTGGTTATCCTCCTCGCAGGCAGACAGCACCTCTGCCCGGATCGCCTCGGGGGCGAGCGGGAAGCCAAGTGCACGGCGTTTCTCGAAATAGGCGGCGGCGACACCACGGGCCAGTGTGCGTACCCGCAGAATATAACGCTGGCGTTCGGTGACGGAGATGGCGTGGCGGGCATCCAGCAGGTTGAAGGTGTGGGATGCCTTCAATACCATCTCATAGGCCGGCAGCGGCAGGTCGGCGGCCAGTAGCTTCCGGCACTCGGCCTCATAGTGGTCGAAGTGGCCAAACAGCGCCGCAACGTCGGCATGTTCGAAGTTGTAAGCCGACATCTCCACTTCGTTCTGATGAAAGACATCGCCGTAGCTGACGCTGCTGCCATCCGGGTAACGCGCCCAAACCAGATCGTAAATGCTGTCCACCCCCTGCAGGTACATGGCGATCCGTTCGAGCCCGTAGGTGATCTCACCGGTGACCGGGTAGCACTCGAGGCCGCCGGCCTGTTGGAAGTAGGTGAACTGGGTCACTTCCATGCCGTTGAGCCAGACTTCCCAGCCCAACCCCCAGGCGCCAAGCGTTGGTGACTCCCAGTTGTCCTCCACAAAGCGCACGTCGTGAATCGACAGATCGATCCCCAGCCGCTCCAGTGAACCGAGATAGAGCTCCTGGATGTTGTCGGGCGAGGGTTTGAGCACGGTCTGAAACTGGTAATAGTGTTGCAGCCGGTTGGGATTGTCGCCATATCGGCCATCGGTGGGACGGCGGCTTGGTTGCACATAGGCCGAACGCCAGGTTTCCGGTCCGATGGCGCGCAGGAAGGTACAGGGGTGGAAGGTACCGGCACCTACCTCCAGGTCCAGTGGCTGCACGATGACACAGCCCTGTTCGGCCCAGTATTGTTGCAGGGCCAGAATCAGCCCCTGAAAAGTGCTAACGTCTGGAGTCACCTTGTCAGTCACGGAAATCACCATTGTGTTGGATGTGGTCGAAACAGGTGGCAAATTATACATGATCCGTCGGCGGTATGACCCGTTGTACCGGCCATGAAGGCGAGTAATCCCCACCGTGCCAGGGATCGATCGCTCTGGCCGACGAGCCTGACCTGTCGGTCAGGGCAATCCCGACGATATTCCACAGTGCCGGCTGTTCGCTCTCGAAATGGAAACCGGGCAGAAAAACCGTTGGCAACCCAACATGATCGCGCAGGCAGTGGACAGCTGATTTATAATCGCCTGCCGAGGTGATGAATGGGGCGGATACCGTATTGATGCAGATAAAAGCGATACTGGCCGTTGTGGCGCTGGCACTACTGGCCCTGTTGCCATTGAGGGCCGCTCAGGCGCTCGGCTGCTGGCTGGGGAGTCGGTTGTGGCAAAAGGGTGATGGCGCCAAGATGACCTTCCAGACCCGGCGCAACATCAGCCGCTGTTTCCCGGAGCTAGGCCAGCAGGCGCAGGATCGACTGGTGCATGAAAGCCTGCGACAGACCGGCTGCACTCTGTGTGAAATGGGGATGGCGTGGCTGTGGCCGGCCAGGTTGGTGTTGCGAAAAATTCGCCGGGTTCATGCCCGTGAGGTAGTGATCGAGGCGCTGGCGCAGGGTAAGGGGGTGATTCTGATCGCTCCCCATCTGGGCAACTGGGAGGTGCTCAACCTCTGGTTGTCGGTTCACTTTCCGTTTACCGCCATGTACAAGCCCTCGAGGTTGAAGCTGCTGAATGATCTGATCAGACGCAGTCGGGCGCGGTTGGGGGCGCGAATGGTTCCAGCGGAGATGCGGGGGGTGCGGATGGTGATAAAAGCGCTGCGGCGGGGCGAGATGGTGGGTATCCTGCCGGACCAGGAGCCGGAGGCCAGTGCCGGGGTCCACGCTCCATTCTTTGGCAACCAAGCCTTGAGCATGAAATTGTTACCGCAGCTGGCCGCGCAGACGGGGGCCGTGGTCATTTGTGCCTATGCCGAGCGCCTGCCACGGGCCTTGGGGTTTGATCTGCACTTTCGCCGGGCAGATACCGAGATCAGCAGCAAGGATCTGTTTCGGGCAGTCGCGGCGATGAATCGCTCCGTGGAAGCCTGTGTGCGAGCCC
Organism: Pseudomonadota bacterium; assembly: GCA_034189745.1. Classification (GTDB taxonomy): domain Bacteria; phylum Pseudomonadota; class Gammaproteobacteria; order Pseudomonadales; family Balneatricaceae; genus Marinobacterium. The sequence continues at coordinate 15,841 of JAXHUI010000011.1, read as the reverse complement.
TTCCCGCTCAGTATCAGTGGGAGTATCGCCGTTTCAGCCACCAGCCCGAAGGCGCGCCGCGCTTTTACGATTGATGGGGCGGCCGGCCAGGGCGGTGGGGACACGGAAACGGAAGCCGCACGAGGGGCCGGGGCTGGCGGCCATAGCGGCCCGAGTTGCTTCAGAAGAAGGCCAGGCCGACCTGAAAGAGGCGTTCCACCTCGGCGATGCGCCGCTTGTCCACCAGAAACAGAATGACATGATCGTCATTTTCGATCACCAGATCGTCGTGGGCGATCAACACGTCATTGCCACGGATGATGGCGCCGATGGTGGTGCCCGGAGGCAGGCCGATCTCCTCGATGGAGCGGCCAACCACTTTGGAGCTTTTGCGATCACCGTGGGCCACCGCCTCCAGGGCCTCGGCGGCACCACGGCGCAGGGAGTGAACGGCGGCCACATCACCACGGCGCACATGGGTCAGTAGTGCGCCGATGGTGGTCTGCTGCGGCGAAATGGCGATGTCGATCACCCCACCCTGCACCAGATCGACATAGGCGGGGTTGTTGATCAGCGTCATGACGGTGCGCGCCCCCAGCCGCTTGGCCAGCATGGAGGCCATGATGTTGGCCTCGTCGTCGTTGGTCAGGGCGCAGAACACATCGGTGTCGTCGATATTTTCTTCCAGCAGCAGATCCCGATCGGAGGCGCTGCCGTGGAGTACGATGGTGTTGTTCAACTCGCGGGCCAGCAGGTTGCAGCGGGACTGGCTGTGTTCGATCAGTTTGACCTGGTAGTCGTTTTCGATGGAGCGAGCCAGGCGAGCGCCGATGTTGCCCCCACCGGCGATGATGATGCGCTTGTAGGAGCGATCCAGACGGCGCAGCTCACTCATCACGGCCCGAATATCCCGCCGTGCGGCGATGAAAAACACCTCGTCATCGGCCTCGATCACCGTGTCCCCCTTCGGGATCATGGGGCGGTCCTGACGAAAGATCGCTGCGACCCGGGTATCGATGTTGGGCATGTGCGAACGCAGGAAGGAGATCTCACGCCCAACCAAGGGGCCACCATAGTAGGCTTTGACCGCGACCAGCTGTGCTCTCCCACCGGCAAAATCCAGCACCTGCAGGGCGCCGGGATACTGAATCATCCGCTTGATATGCTGGGTGACCAGCTCCTCCGGGCTGATCAGCACATCGACCGGAATCCCCTTCTCGCCCGTGAAGATCGCCTTGTCCTTCTGCAGGTAATCGTGCTCACGCACCCGGGCGATCTTGGTGGGGACATTGAACAGCGCCCGGGCGATCTGGCAGGCGATCATGTTGACCTCATCACTGTTGGTAACGGCGATCAGCATGTCCGCGTCCTGTGCCCCCGCCTGCTCCAGCACCGACGGGTAGGAGGCCTTGCCCTCCAGGGTGCGCAGGTCGAGCCGGTCCTGTAGCTCACGCAGGCGGGCGGTGTTGGTGTCGATCACGGTGATGTCGTTGGCTTCGTTGGCGAGGTGTTCGGCCAGCGAGCCGCCCACCTGCCCTGCACCCAGAATGATGATTTTCATGAACTCCTCGGCCCCTTCGCCTTGGTTAAAATCGCATAGTAGAAACCATCAGGGCCGCTCGGCTGAGGAAACAGTTGACGACCGAATGGCCTTGCCTCGCCCCAGTTGGCCTCGATGGGAAGGTGGCGCGCGTCGGGCTGTTGTTTTACAAACCGCTCGATGATGCGCTCATTCTCCTGACTGAATACCGAGCAGGTAGCGTATACCAGCCGCCCGCCCGGTGACAGCATGGGCCAGAGGTTGCCGAGGATCTCGAGCTGTACCCGTGCCAGAGCGTTGATATCCTCCCCGCGGCGCAGCAGCTTGATATCGGGGTGGCGGCGGATGACCCCGGAACCGCTGCAGGGGGCATCGACCAGAATGCGATCGAAAGACCGCCCATCCCACCAGTCCGAGCGGGTGGCATCGGCGCAGATCAACCGGTAGTTCGGCTCCAGCCTCAGCCGAGCCAGATTGTCAGCCATTCGTTGGATCCGGCTCGGCTCCAGCTCGACCGCCACCACCTCCTCCAGTCCGGGTACCCGCTCGAGCAGATGGCACAGCTTGCCGCCCGGTGCGGCGCAGGCATCCAATACCCGCTCGCCGGCACCGGCCGCGAGCAAACCGGCAGCCAGCTGAGCCGCTTCATCCTGTACGCTGAAAAGACCCTGCTCGAACCCGGGAATGCGATCCACCTCGACCGGTTGCTCCAGCACCAGGGCCGAACCGCTGAGCTGCCCCGGGGTAGATGCCAGCCCGGCCTGCAGCAGCATCTGCTGGGCGCTCTCTAGGGTGAGTCGGCGCTCATTGACCCGCAGCGTCATCGGCGCCTTCTGGTCGTTGGCGCGAAGGATCTGTTGCCACTGCCGCGGCCAGTTGTGCTCGAGCTTGCTGATCATCCATTGAGGGTGGTTCCAGCGAAACTGCGGCTGGTTGGCCAGGGTTGCCTCCAACTGCTCGGCTTCCCGCTGGTAACGGCGCAGCAGCGCATTGATCAGCTTGCGCGCCCAGGGGTGATCCAGCGCCGCCGTGGCTGCCACGGTTTCGTGCAGGGCGGCATGGGCCGGGATACGGCTGTGGCGCAACTGCCATAAGCCGATCAGCAGCAACGCCTGGAGCTCGTAGTCACGCTCCTGGAAGGGTTTTTTCAGCAGCACGGCGGTGATCGCCTGAAGCCGAAACAGCTCGCGCAGAGTGCCGAAGCAGAGCTGCTGCAGCAGCGGGCGATCCCGCTCCGGGCAGCGCTGCAGCGCCGGGGGGAGATGGCTGCCGAGTGAGCCGCGCTGGCGCAGCAGGGGAGCGAGCACCTGCGCGGCCAGGGCGCGCACATTGCCGCCATCAGCCAAGTCGGTTACCTGCCGAAAAACGGGAGTGATGGGCATTGAGCAGCGTCTTGACCGATTGTGGCTTGCCACCGGGAAGTTGCAGCTCGGTCAACAAAACGCTCCCCTCGCCCGCCGCCACCCGGATGAACTCGGCGCCGGATTCGATGATGGTGCCCGGCGCGGCGGCATGGGGGGTCGGGTCGGCGGTTGCGGCCCAGACGCGGAGATTATCATCGCCCAGGCGGGTGTAGGCGACCGGCCAGGGGTTGAACCCGCGCACGCGGCGAGCGATCTGCTCAGCCGGCAGCGACCAGTCGATCCGTGCTTCCTGTTTTTCCAGTTTGGCCGCGTAGCAGGCCCGGCGCTCGTCCTGCGGCTCGGGCGTGAGGGTGCCCGCCGCCAGTGGCTCGAGGCAGGCCACCAGTGCGGTTGCCCCCAGTTCGGCCAGGCGCTCGTGCAGCCTCCCGCTGGTATCGTCGGCCAGAATCGGGCACTCCACCCTGCTGAGCATGTCACCGGTATCGAGCCCTGCATCCATCTGCATGATGGTGATACCGGTGGTGTCGTCCCCGGCCAGCAGAGCGCGCTGTATCGGTGCGGCCCCGCGCCAGCGCGGCAGCAGGGAGGCGTGCACATTGATGCACCCCAGCCGGGGGATGCTCAGCACCGCCTGGGGCAGCAAAAGGCCGTAGGCGACCACCACCATCAGATCCGCATCGAGCTGGCGCAAAACCTGCTGCTCCTCCGGGCCCTTGAGTGAGTGGGGTTGCAATACCGGCAGCCGATGCAGTTGGGCCAGTGCCTTGACCGGACTGGGGCGCAGTTTGCGACCGCGCCCGGCCGGGCGATCCGGTTGGGTGTAAACCGCCACGATCTCGTGCTCGCTGGCAAGCAGGGCTTCGAGGCTGCGGGCGGCGAACTCGGGGGTACCGGCAAAAATGATGCGCAGCTGGGTATCACTCATGGTTGGGCTCCGGAGAAGAACGGACTGGCACGGGTCGATCTGTTTCCGATCACAGGGCCTGTTGCGCTTCGAGCCGGTGTTTTTTCTCCAGCTTGCCGCGAATGCGATTGCGCTTGAGGGTGGTCAGGTAGTCCACGAACAGTTTGCCGTCGAGATGGTCCAGCTCATGCTGAATACACACCGCCAGCAACCCCTCCGCCTCCAGCTCGTAGGGTTCGCCGTTGCGATCCAGCGCCCTGAGCAGAATACGCCCGGGGCGCTCCACCTCTTCATAGAAGCCCGGCACGGAGAGGCAGCCCTCCTGTATCGGCAGCCGTTCCTCCGTCAGTACGGTGAACTGGGGGTTGATCAGCACCAGCGGCTCGCTGCCATCTTCCGAGATATCGATGGTGATGACCCGTTTGTGCACGTTCACCTGAGTGGCCGCCAAGCCGATGCCCGGCGCGTCGTACATGGTTTCGAACATATCCTCCACCAGCTGGCGGATGGAATCATCCACCCGCTCGACAGGCTCGGCGATGGTGCGTAGACGCGGATCAGGAAATTCAAGAATATTGAGCTTGGCCATAGGTAATCTGTTTTGTCGGAGGTTAGAATCCGGGCGTTGGTGGCAAAAATGTCGATCTACCGTCATTATACCGAATAACGCGCCTGATGCATTGCTTTGCGGCCTGCGAGCACGACCGTGTGGCGGGCTGCCCGGGCCAGAAACGTACAAGGGAGCTGAACAATGAGAGGATTGCTTTATGGCCTGATCGGCGCATGCCTGATCTGGGCCGGCGTTGCGACCGCGGCGGAACGTACCGACCGGATAGAACTTCAGGATGGGCATCCGACGGAATACGTGGTGGTCAAGGGTGACACCCTGTGGCACATCGCGGGTCGGTTTTTGCGCAGTCCCTGGCGCTGGCCCGAGGTCTGGAACGTCAATCCGCAGATCGAAAATCCCCACCTGATCTACCCGGGCGACATCATCTATCTGACCTGGGTGGATGGTCAGCCACGGCTGGGGTTGCGGCGGGGTGTGCGCAAACTGAGCCCGCAGGTCAGGGTGCAGCCGCTGGAGCAGCCGATTCCGGCGATCCCCTTGCGTGATATTGCCAGCTTCCTGAATGACAACATCGTGACCGATCAGAATGTGATCGAAAACGCCCCCTATGTGATCGGTGGTCGCAATGACAGCATCATTGCCGGCGCGGGGGATCGGGTCTACGCCCGTGGTACCCCGCAGGAGGAAACGGTCCTGATCCAGGGGCTTTACCGTCCGGCGCGTGAGTACCATCACCCGGTGACCGGTGAGCTCCTCGGCTATGAACTGTACAAGGTGGCCGACGCCCGGATCAGCGATCAGGAGGGTGACATTCTGACCCTGGATCTGCGCCGTACCCGTGAAGAGGTGCGCAGGCTGGATCGCCTGCTGCCCAGTGGCGAAGAGCGGATTCGGTCGGTTTTCCACCCCCAGCCCGGTCCTGAGCTGGACGATGCCGTGATCCTCGATGTGTTGGGTGGGGTCGCCAAAATCGGCCAGTTCGACTCAGTGGCTCTGAGCGTCGGTCAGACGGATGGGATCGAGCCCGGACAGGTGTTTGCGATTTACAAGAAAGGGGAGCGGATAACCGATCCGGTCAGCAATGAGGTGCTCTCTCTGCCGGCCGAGCGTGCCGGAGAGCTGATGGTGTTCAAGGCGTTCGAGCGGGTCAGCTATGGGCTGGTGCTCAAGGCGAGCAACGTGATCTCCGTGGGCGACGAGCTGCGCCCGCCGGGTCGCTGAGGGGGTCGGTGGCTATGAGCGATCCGAGGGAGTGGATCGCTGCCAGCAGGCTGCCGGGCATTGGCCCGGCGACGCTGGCGCGACTCCACCAGGAGGGGATCTGTATCCCCCGGTTGCTCAGAGCGGAAATCGGCCTGCCGGATGGCGTTCGCCTGCGCCGCGAGACGCTGGAGGCGATCCACCAGTTTCAGTATCGAGGGCCGCTGTTTGCCGAGGCCGACCAGCTCTGGCGCCGGGCCGAGGCCTTGGGTGTGCAGGTGCTGGGGCTCGACCACGACGACTATCCGGTACTGCTTGCGGCCATCCCGGACCCGCCGCTGGCGCTATGGGTCAAGGGCGAGGCGGCCGCTCTGAATCTGCCGCAACTGGGGATCGTTGGCAGTCGCAAAGCCAGCCGGGAGGGGATGCGGTTGGCCTATGATTTTGCCGCGGCGCTGGCGCAGGCGGGGGTGATCGCCTGCAGCGGTCTCGCCCTGGGGATCGATGCGGCCTCCCACCAGGCGTGCGTGGACGGCGGCCACGCCACGGTCGCCGTGCTCGGTACCGGTGTCGACCGCGTCTACCCGCGCCGCAATCAACACCTCTCCGAACAGATTCTGGCCTGCGGTGGGGCGCTGGTATCGGAGTATCCCCCCGGAACCGCCCCTCTGAGGGGGCATTTTCCGCGTCGCAACCGCATCATCAGCGGGCTGTCGGTGGGCACGCTGGTGGTGGAGGCCGCCTTGCGCAGCGGTTCGCTCATCACGGCTCGACTGGCGCTGGAGCAGGGGCGCGAAGTGTTTGCCATCCCCGGCTCCATCCACAATCCACTCAGCCGCGGCTGCCATGCTCTGATCCGTGAGGGGGCAACGCTGGTCGAGACCACCCCCCAGATCGTTGAGCAGCTGGCAAGCATTTTGGGGGTGCTGGAGCCGCCGCGGCCGGCCGGTGAGGAGCCTTCGCTGCCGGCGGCTCCCCTTCCACCGGAACTGGAGCAGCTGTTGCGGCTCATTCCCTGGGAGCCCATCTGGCTGGACCATCTGGCAAGCGAGTCGGGCCTGCCCCTGCCACGGCTGCAGGCGCTGCTGATGCAGTTGGAGCTCGAGGAGGCGATCACCCTATCCGGTTCTCGCGTCTGTCGTGTGCGCTGATACGGGGGCACGTTGCCGTATTGCTTGCTATAATCCCGCCTTTTCCTTTTCCGGCCCGGCGGCATCGGCAAGCTGGGCTGGCCCTTGGCTGTGTGCTGCCAGCGCAAGCAGAATTGATGACGGGAGTCGATGACCGATGAGTGCAAACGTGGCGATCGTGATGGGATCGCGCTCAGACTGGCCCACCATGGAGGAAGCGGCGACGATTCTGGATACCTTGAGTGTCGAATATCACACCGAAGTGGTGTCCGCCCATCGTACCCCGGACAGGATGTTTCGCTTTGCCGAAACCGCCGCCGACAACGGGTTCAAGGTGATCATCGCCGGTGCCGGGGGGGCGGCGCACCTGCCGGGAATGATTGCCGCCAAAACCCTGCTACCGGTGCTGGGGGTGCCGGTACAGAGCAAGGCGCTCAGCGGTCAGGACAGCCTGCTCTCCATCGTGCAGATGCCGCGTGGTGTGCCTGTGGGCACCCTGGCCATCGGCGCCGCGGGCGCCTTCAACGCCGGGCTGCTGGCGGCCCAGATTCTGGCACTGGCAGACCCGGCCCTGGCCCGCCGTCTGGCCGCCTGGCGGCAGGCTCAGACCCAAACCGTACTGGATAACCCCGACCCGCGAGGTTGAGAGATGTTGCCACGAATAGTCGTCGCCGGAAACGGTCAGCTCGGTCAAATGTTGCAGCAGGCGGGTGCGCCGATGGGACTGGAGGTGCTGCCGGTCGATCCCAACGCGGATCAGCCACTGGAGCTACGCCCGGAAGATCTGATCACCGTCGAGATCGAACACTGGTCGGACAGCAGCAGCGGCCTGCAGCTGAAACAGCACCCCAACTTCCGCAACCGGGTTGCCCTGGAGATGGTGATCGACCGCCAGCGCCAGAAGTCGTTGCTCGACCGCCTGCAGATACCGACCGCCCCCTGGTTGTCGCTGGAGCCGGGCGATCTGCACGCACAGCTGGAATCGATCGGCGAGCGCGTCGTCATCAAGCGCCGCCACGGGGGGTATGATGGCCGTGGCCAGTGGCGCTGGCAGCGGGGGGAGCAGCCCAACCACGAGTGGGCTGGCGAGTGCATCGCCGAGGCGATGATTCCGTTCAGCCATGAGGTTTCCCTGCTCGGCGCCCGCAACGGTGCGGGTGAAAAGGTGTTTTATCCCCTCACCCACAACTGGCACCAGAACGGCATTCTGCGGGCCAGCATGGCTGGCCTGCCGCTTCCGGCACAGCAGCAGCGCGATGCGGAACGCTGGCTGGGGCGCATTATGGATGACGAGGGCTATATCGGTGTTATGGCGATGGAGTGTTTTGTGGTGGAGGGCCAACTGCTGGTGAATGAGCTGGCGCCACGGGTACACAACTCCGGCCACTGGACCCAGGAGGGCGCCAGCATCAGCCAGTTCGAGCTGCACCTGCGCGCGCTGACCGATCTACCCCTTATTACGCCGGAGCTCAGCGGGGTATCGGTGATGTACAATCTGCTCGGTCGTCACTGGCGGCGGGAGTGGCTGGGGGTGCAGGGCACCCACCTGCACTGGTATGGCAAGGAGATCCGCCCCGCGCGCAAGGTGGGGCACCTCAACATCTGCCGCCCTGATCCGGCTGCCCTGAAACAAAGCTTGCAGGCGTTGCGCGGCCTGGTCGACGCGGAGGAGAGGGTGGTAATCGATTGGGCGCTGGCCCAGCTGTCGGCGTGATCCCTCCCCTTCTGTCAGCGGCGCTGACCGGGGCGAAAGATAGCGGCAACTGTGCAACGGTTTGAATGTGCCGACTATGTAAGTAAGCATTCACACCTTCTAAAGGCTGTTTTTCCATAGGATGGCGCTCGCAGATGACTGCGATAGCCGCCTTTCCGGGCGGGGAAACAGGCTCCATGTGAGTAACTGCTTCGGCCACAGGCCCGGTTTTAAGGTTAGTGGTAGTGCTGGCTGACGTGGTCGGCACGATCCCGCAGAAATCCAAACTATTTCAAGACCTATATTGAAAGTGAGTATTTACATTCAACAAGCGGAGTCTTTTCATGCCAGCCCCTGATACCGAGGAAGTAAAACGCTACCTGCTCGAGCTGCAGCAGCGGATCTGCACGGCGCTGGAGCAGGCTGATGGTGGCGCTCGTTTTATGGAAGACCGTTGGGAGCGTGCCGAGGGCGGCGGTGGGCGCAGCCGCGTCATCCGCCAGGGCGCGGTGATCGAAAAAGGCGGCGTCAACTTCTCCCATGTGTATGGCCCCGCCCTGCCGGGGTCGGCCACGGCGCACCGCCCGGAGCTGGCCGGGCGGAGCTTTCAAGCCTTGGGCGTGTCGCTGGTCATCCACCCCCACAACCCCTACGTGCCCACCTCCCATGCCAATGTGCGCTTTTTCGTCGCCGAAAAACCGGGCGAGCCACCGGTGTGGTGGTTTGGCGGCGGCTTTGATCTGACCCCCTACTACGGTAACGCCGAGGACTGCCGCCACTGGCACCGGGTCGCCCACGACGCCTGCGCCCCGTTCGGAGACGATATTTATCCCCGCTTCAAACGGTGGTGTGATGACTATTTTTATATCAGCCACCGGCAGGAGCCGCGGGGGATCGGCGGCCTCTTTTTCGACGATCTGAACGAGCTGGGCGCCGCTGCCAGCTTCGGGTTGATGCGGGCGATCGGCGATGCCTATCTGCCGGCGATCCTGCCGATCATCGAAAAGCGCAAGGATACCCCCTATGGCGAGCGCCAGCGTGATTTTCAGCTGCACCGCCGTGGCCGCTATGTGGAGTTCAATCTGGTGTATGACCGGGGCACCCTGTTTGGTTTGCAGTCCGGTGGTCGCACCGAGTCGATCCTGATGTCGCTTCCGCCGGAGGTGCGCTGGGATTATGACTGGCAGCCCCAGCCCGGCAGCGAGGAGGCGCAGCTGTATGAGCGTTACCTGAAACCGCAAAACTGGCTGGAGTGCTGAGATGAGCGATCGCTATGCCCTGTTTGGCAACCCGGTGGCCCACAGCAGATCACCGCAGATTCACAGGCTGTTCGCCCGGCAGACCGGACAGGATCTGCTCTACACCGCCGAGCAGATCGAACCGGACCGGTTCGAGGCGGCGGTGGAGCATTTCCTGCAGGGGGATGGCAAGGGGCTCAATGTCACCGTGCCGTTCAAGGAGCGTGCCTGGGCGCTGGCCCAGTGGCGCAGTGAGCGCGCCGAACAGGCCGGCGCGGTGAATACCCTCTATCGGCTGGAGGATGGGCGCATGGCCGGCGACAACACCGATGGTATCGGACTGGTGCGTGACCTGTCCGCCAACAACGGGATCGACCTCAAAGGGGCGGCGGTGCTGATACTGGGGGCTGGCGGCGCCGTGCGCGGGGTGCTGCAACCGCTGTTGGCAGCCGGGGTGGCCTCGATCCTGATCGCCAATCGCACGCCGGCCAAGGCCGCGGCGTTGGCGCAACGGTTCGATCCAGCCCTCGGTGTTGCCGGCTGCGGCTTTGCCGAGATCCCCGCCCGGCCCTTTGATCTGATCATCAACGGCACCTCCGCCAGTTTGCAGGGAGAGCTGCCACCGCTCTCCAGCGCGACAGTAAGTACTCACACTACATGCTATGACATGATGTACGCTGCTGAACCGACACCGTTCTGCCGCTGGGCGCAGCGGCGGGGAGCCGCCCGGGTGATCGATGGTCTCGGCATGCTGGTTGAACAGGCCGCCGAGTCCTTTTGGATCTGGCGCGGTGTTCGCCCCGACACGGCTCCGGTGATCCGCTCGTTGCGTGAATCCCTGACAGCCGCCTGAATTACCGGGGCTTTCCCCTTTCCCCATTCCCGTGGCCGCCTTGCATTGGCGGATTGCGAGGCGGTATAACGGGCCGACATTCTCTTCACCTTTGGAGTGCGCGTGCGCATGGACAAGCATCAGCCTCTGGCACCAGAGGCGCTCTACCGCAGTTGCGATTTCGAGCTGCTTCCCTTCAAAACCACCGAGTCGCTGGAGCCATTCACCGGTTTTTTTGGTCAGGATCGCGCCATCGAGGCGATGGCGTTTGGTATCGGCATGCAGCGACCGGGTTACAACCTGTTTGTGATGGGTAACCCCCATACCGGTCGCTTCTCCTTCGCCATGGATAGCCTGAGGAGTTCGGCCAAGAAGCAGGGAAAGCCCAGCGACTGGTGCTACCTCAATAATCTGAACGACAACCGCTACCCGGTCGTGCTCGAGCTGCCCGCCGGACGGGCTGCACAGCTCAAGCGGGATACTCATCAGCTGCTCGATAGCGTGCTCACCGAGCTGCCGGCGGCGTTTGAAAATCCTACCTATCAGCGCATGAAAAGTCAGATCGAGCGCGAGCTCAATCGCCATTATGATGACGCGCTCAATCAGGTGGAGCGCAAGGGGCGGGAGTACAGCATCGCGGTCTACCGAGACGGTGCCACGGTGGGGTTTACTCCGGTGAGCAATGGTCAGGCGATGGATGAGGCGGTTTTCTCACAGCTGCCGGAGGAGGAGCGTGAGGCGATTCAGGGACATATCGCGGAGTTGGAGGAGATGTTGAACGATCGCCTGACCGGCTTGCCGGTCTGGCGTCGTACCGCGGCCGAACAGATGAAGGTGTTGGACCGGGAAACCGCCCGGGAGGCGGTGGAGCCTCTGATCCAGCCGTTGCGCGACAAATACGCCAATCTCAACGGCATCATCGATTACCTCAACCAGCTGGAGCGTGATCTGATCCGCAACGCGGCCGATCTGGTGACCGATGACGGGCCGCTCGAGGCCAAGAGCGATACCATGCGCCGGGAGCATCTGGAGCGGAATTATGGCCTCAACTTGTTGGTGGACAACCACAAGACCAAAGGGGCTCCGGTGGTGTTCGAGGCCCACCCCAGCTATGAAAATCTGTTTGGCCGGGTGGAATATATCAACGAAATGGGATCGATGGTCACCAACTACACCCTGATCCGTGCGGGGGCGCTGCATCGCGCCAATGGAGGCTATCTGGTGCTGGAGGCGGAGAAGCTGCTGGAGCAGCCTTTCGTCTACAGTGCGCTCAAACGGGCGCTCAAGTCACGCGAGATCCGAATTGAGAACCCGATCACCGAATACACCGGCATCAGCGCCATCACCTTGAGCCCGCAGCCGGTACCGCTCAAGGTGAAGGTGGTGCTGGTGGGGGAGCGGGAAACCTACTACCTGCTGCAGGAGCTGGATCACGATTTCGAGAAGATGTTCCGGGTGGTGGTGGACTTCGACGAAGATGTCCACCGAACTCCCCACGCCATCCGCCAGTACGCCCGGCTGATGAAAACCCTGGCGCAGGAAGAAAATCTGGCCGCGCTGACCCGCCAGGCGGTGGCCCGCCTGGTGGAGCACAGCTCCCGGTTGGCGGGGGATCAGGAGCTGCTGTCAGCCCATGTGGGGGAGCTGATCGACCTGCTGTGCGAGGCCGATTTTCGCCGCAAGGAGCGCAACGACACCCTGATCGGTGCCGAACATGTAGAGCTGGCGCTGGAGGCCAAGGAGCGGCGCACCGGTCGCCTGTCGGAGAAGATACTGGAAAACATCCTCAATGAAACGGTGCTGATCGACACCGAGGGCGAGGCGATCGGCAAGTCCAACGGCCTGACCGTGCTGCAGGTGGGCGATGTCTCCTTCGGCAGCCCGGCCCGCATCACCGCCACCGTCCACCCCGGCAACAAGGGGATCGTCGATATTGAACGGGAGGCGACGCTGGGGCAGCCGATCCACTCCAAGGGGGTGCTGATCCTGTCGGGTTTTCTGGGCCATACCTATGCCAGCGATTTCCCGCTGGCGGTGTCGGCCAGTCTGGCGATGGAGCAATCCTACGGCTATGTCGATGGCGACAGCGCCTCGCTGGCGGAGATCTGCACCTTGATCTCGGCGCTCACCCATATCCCCATTCGGCAGCAGTACGCGGTCACCGGCTCCATCAACCAGTATGGCGAGGTGCAGGCGATCGGTGGGGTGAACGAGAAGATCGAGGGCTTTTTTCATCTTTGCCAGACCCGCGGCCTGACCGGCCGGCAGGGGTGTGTGATCCCCCGGGCCAACCAGCGCCACCTGATGCTCAAGGCCGAGGTGGTCAGGGCGGTCGAGGCGGGAATGTTCCACATTCACGCCGTGGCCAGCGTGGATGAGTGTCTGGAGATCCTGATGGGGCGCGTGGCGGGGGTGCGCAAGCCCGATGGCCACTTCACCCAGCGCAGCATCAACGCGCAGGTGGTGAAGCGGCTGCGGGAGATGGCCAAGGTCAAGGTGCGGGAGTGAGGCTGAGCTCACTCCTGCGCGCGGTGGTTCTCCTTCAGCCGGGAGTAGTTCTCGGCGGTGTAGGTCAAGAACTGGCGCTCCTGCTCGGTCAGCTCGCGTTGGCGCCTGGCCGGGCGACCCACGTAGAGGTAGCCGCTTTGGAGGGTCTTGCCCGGCGGCACCAGACTGCCGGCGCCGACCATCACCTCATCCTCCACCACGGCTCCATCCATGATCATGCTGCCCATCCCGACCAGCACCCGGTTGCCGATGGTGCAGCCGTGCAGCATCGCCTGATGCCCCACGGTGACATGATCGCCGACACTCAGCGGGAAGCCCTCCGGGCTGTAGGGACCGGCGTGGGTGATGTGCAGCACCGAGCCATCCTGAATACTACTGCAGCGCCCGATGCGGATGCGGTGCATGTCGGCACGGATCACCACCAGCGGCCAAACCGAGCTGTCATCCCCGATCTCCACATCGCCCAGCACAACGGCGCTGGGGTCCACAAACACCCGCTTGCCCAGCTTTGGGGTTATCCCCTGGTAACGGCGAACACTCATAACGGCTCCTGCATCGATCGATTGAAATAAAACGGCGTGGGCCCCATTGTATAGCAAAATAACCCCCCCCACCCTGCCGATCCATAAGCGGACGCAGGGCCGCAACCGATGGAGATACCGATGTCCAACCCGCTGTTGGAGAACCACCTGCTGCCCCCGTTTGGCCGGATCAAGCCCGAGCACGCCGAGCCGGCCATCGACCGGTTGCTGGCGCGCAACCGCGACCGGATTGCGACGCTGACCGCTGATCCCGCGCGCCATGACTGGTCCCTGATGGCGGAGCTGGAGCAGCTCAACGACGAGCTGGCGCAGGCCTGGTCACCGGTGTCACACCTCAATGGCGTAATGAACAGCGAGGCCTGGCGCGAGGCCTACAACGCCTGCCTGCCGAAACTCTCCCAGTACTGGACCGAACTGGGCCAGCATCAGGGGCTGTTTCGGGCGTTCGAGTCCCTGGCCAACAGTGAGGCGTATGCCCGGTTGAGCCCGGCGCGGCGCAAGCTGGTCGACAACGCCCTGCGTGATTTTCGCCTCTGCGGCATCGCGCTGCCCAAAGCGCAGCAGCAGCGCTACGGCGAGCTGCAGCAGCGGCTGTCGGAATTGACGACGAAATTTTCCGAAAACGTGCTTGATGCCACCCAGGGGTGGTGGCAACAGATCGCAAACGAAGCCGAGCTCTCCGGCTTGCCCGACCATGCGATCGCGGCGGCGAAAGAGGCGGCCAACGCCAAGGGGGTAGAGGGGTGGGTGATCACGCTGGACTTCCCCGCCTATTACGCCGTGATGGCCTTCGCCGACAACCGCCACCTGCGCGAGGCGCTCTACCGAGCCTACAGCACCCGGGCCTCCGACCAGGGGCCAAAAGCCGGGGCATGGGACAACTCGGCGGTGATGCGGGAGATTCTGGATCTGCGCTACGAGTTGGCACGGCTACTGGGTTTTGACAGCTATGCCGATTACTCGCTGGCGACCAAAATGGCGCAATCGCCGCAGCAGGTGAAACAGTTCCTGGAGGAGCTGGCAACCCGGGCGCGTCCCATCGCCGAGCGTGAACTGGCCGAGCTGAAAGCCTTTGCGCGCGAGCGGGATGGTATCGAGGAGCTGATGGCCTGGGATCTGACCTACTATGGCGAAAAACTCAAACAGGAGCGCTTCCAGATCTCCCAACAGCAGCTGCGCCCCTACTTTCCGCTGCCTAAGGTGCTGGATGGGCTGTTCAGCGTCGCCGGTCGCCTGTTCGATCTGGAGGTAAAGGAGCAGGTGGAGTTCGACAGCTGGCACGAGGATGTGCGGCTGTTCGCGCTCGAGCGTCATGGCGAACCCTTCGCCTACTGCTATCTCGATCCCTTTGCGCGTAGCGGCAAGCGGGGCGGTGCCTGGATGGATGACTGCCGGGTTCGCCGGCGGCTGAGCAACGGCCAACTGCAGCTGCCGGTCGCCTATCTGGTGTGCAACTTTACCCCACCCCTGCCCGGCCAGCCGGCGCTGCTGACCCATGATGAGGTGACCACCCTGTTCCATGAGTTCGGGCATGGCCTGCACCACATGCTGACCCGGATGGAGGAGGCCGCCGTCAGCGGTATCAACGGGGTCGCCTGGGACGCGGTGGAGTTGCCGAGTCAATTTATGGAGAACTGGTGTTGGGAGGCGCAGGCGCTGGCGCTGATCTCCGGCCATCACGAAACCGGCGCGCCCCTGCCGCAGCCGCTGCTGGACAAACTATTGGCCGCCAAAAACTTCCAGTCGGCGCTGCAACTGCTGCGGCAGTTGGAGTTTGCGCTGTTCGATCTCTGCCTGCACCATGAATACCGGCCGGGCAAAACCGATATTCAGGCGGTTCTGGACCGGGTCCGGGAGCAGGTGGCGCTGCTCCGCCCACCGGCCTACAACCGCTTTCAGCACAGCTTCAGCCATATTTTTGCCGGTGGCTATGCCGCGGGCTACTACAGCTACAAATGGGCCGAGGTGCTGTCGGCGGACGCCTTCTCCCGCTTCGAGGAGGAGGGTATTTTCAATCCGCAAACCGGGGCCGCCTTTCGCCAGGAGATTCTGGAACAGGGTGGCAGCGGTGATCCGATGGACCTGTTCGTGGCCTTCCGCGGTCGGGAACCCAGTGTGGATGCCCTGCTGCGCCATTCCGGTATCGCCCAGGGGGAAGCATGGCTGTGACCAAACGATTCATCGCGGGGGTGGTTTGTCCCCGCTGTGGCGAGATGGATACGGTGAGAATGTACCGTGATCAGGAGCGGGAGTACCGCGAGTGCGTACGCTGCGGATTCTCCGACTCCCTGCGACTGGATGGCCGCCCGGAACCGGCGCAGGTTGTAACCCGCCTCAGCG
>JAXHUI010000109.1:0-3039 GCA_034189745.1 Pseudomonadota bacterium | reverse complement strand
GGTATCGCCCAGGGGGAAACATGGCTGTGACCAAACGATTCATCGCGGGCGTGGTCTGTCCCCGCTGTGGCGAGATGGATTCGGTGAGAATGTACCGTGATCAGGAGCGGGAGTACCGCGAGTGCGTACGCTGCGGATTCTCCGACTCCCTGCGACTGGATGGCCGCCCGGAACCGGCGCAGGTTGTAACCCGCCTCAGCGGTGAACGCCCGGCGCAGGCAGCACCGGCCAGGGCGGATGAGCGCCCCCAGCCGATCCGCATTCTGGACCCGCATGGGCTGCGGCGTGAGCAGTGAGGAAAGAATGATCGAGCCCTCCCGGCCCTGCGACTGGGCGCTGCGCAGCCCGCTGGAGCAGGACTACCATGACCGGGAGTGGGGCGTGCCACAGACGGATGACCGGGTGCTGTTCGAGTTTCTGCTGCTGGAGTCAGCCCAGGCGGGCCTGAGCTGGCGCACGGTACTGGAAAAGCGTGCCGGCTACCGTCGCCACTACGGCGATTTCGACCCCGAGCGGGTGGCGCGTTTCGGTGAAACCGAGATCGCGGCGCTGCTGGCCGATGCCGGCATCATCCGCAACCGGGCCAAGATCGAAGCCTCGATCAGCAACGCCCGGGTGTTTCTGCGCCTGCAGGCACGCCACGGCAGCTTTGCCCGCTTTCTCTGGCGCTATGTGGATGGCCAACCGATCCAGTCCGGGTTTGAGCGGATGGAGCAGATCCCCTCCCAAACCGAGCTGTCGGTACGGCTGGCGCGGGAGCTCAAACGCGAAGGGATCCGCTTTTTTGGCCCAACCATCGCCTATGCCTACCTGCAGGCGGTGGGGTTGGTGAATGATCACTTGCTCCACTGCCCTAGGCACCCGGTGTGTCGCGAGCTGGGCCGCGCACTTTCTTTGCCGTGAGTGGTTGAGCGCGACCACTGACCAGGTCGCCCCGGCGGCGCACTCCGATCGGGATCGGCTCGGTTGCCGGCGCTGTTTACCGAGTTTGCAGGGAGCGATCGGGCAGTGAATAGAGGAGCAGAAACTCGAACAGGGCGGCCACCACCACCGACGGGCCTGCGGGGGTATCCCAGAACCAGGAGGCGCTGATCCCGCCGACGACGGCCAGCATCCCCAGCAGCGAGGCGAGCAGCGCCATCTGTTCCGGGGTGTTGGATAAACGCCGTGCCGCCGCCGCCGGAATGACCAGCAGTGAGGTGATCAGCAAAATGCCCACCAGCTTCATGGCGACCGCGATCACCACCGCGATCAACAGCATCAGGCCCAGGCGCACCCACGCCACCGCTACCCCCTCCACCTGCGCCAGCTCCTCATTGATGGTGATCGCCAACAGCGGGTTCCACAGACGCCACAGCAGCAGCAGCACCACGCTGCCACCGCCGTAGATCCAGACCAGATCCGCCGGCGCGATCGCCAGCAGGTCACCGAACAGATACTCCAACAGATCGATGCGCACATGATCCAGCAGGGCAACCGCGACCAGACCCAGGGACAGGGCGCTGTGGGCCATGATACCCAGCAGGGTGTCGGTCGCCACAAAATGTTGCCGCTGCAGGGACACCAGCAGCACCGCCAGCAGTACACAGCAGGCGACGACGGCCAGGTTCAGGTTGATATCGAACAGAAAGCCCAGCGCAATGCCCAACAGGGCGGAGTGCGCCAGGGTGTCGCCAAAGTAGGCCATGCGCCGCCACACCACAAAGGCCCCCAACGGGCCCGCCAGTGCCGCAATGCCGAGGCCACCGGCCAGGGCCAGAATCAGAAAATCAGCCATCGTTATGCTCGCTAACCGTATCGGGTTGGGGGTGGTCGACAATGATGTTGCCGTGGACATCATGCCGATGGCCATGGTGATGGTGATAGAGTGCCAGCACGCTGGCCTGGGCCGGGCCGAACAGCTCCAGAAACGACGGGTCGTTGCTGACCTGTTCGGGGTGGCCGGAGCAGCAGATATGGTGATTGAGGCAGACCACTTGATCGGTGGAGGCCATCACCAGGTGCAGATCATGGGAGACCATCAACACACCGCAGCGCCGCTGTTGGCGAATAGCGGCAATCAGTTTGTACAGCTCCAGCTGACCGTTCAGATCCACCCCCTGCACCGGCTCATCCAGCACCAGCAACTCCGGTTCGCGCAACAGCGCTCGCGCCAGCAGTACCCGCTGAGTCTCGCCACCGGAAAGATTGTGAATGGAATGTTTGAGCAGATGGGGGGTGCCGACATCTTTCAGTGCCCTGAGCATCCGCGCCGGATCGACCCGTTTGGGCAGGTTGAGAAAACGCTCCACCGACAGGGGCAGGGTGCGATCGATATGCAGCTTCTGAGGCATATAGCCGATCCTGAGCTGGGGCTTGCGCCAAACCGTGCCACTGGAAGGTTTGATCAGGCCCAGAACGAGCCGCACCAGCGTGGTTTTTCCCGCCCCGTTGGGGCCGATCAGCGTGGTGATGCAGTCGGTTTGCAGACGCAGACTGATATTGTGCAGCACCGGCTGGCGGTTGAACTGCACATTCACCCGCTCGAGCTCGACCAAATGCGACCCATGATCAGCCATCTGAACGCTCCTGCTGCTGGCAGTTGGGACAAAGGCCGGTGACCTCCACACTCTCCTGCTCCACCTGGAAACCAAGGGGGTTGGCACTGTGCTCGATGGCAGCATGAATCGAGGCCGAGTCGAGCTCGGAGACCGAGCGACAATGGCGACAGATAAGAAAACAGCAGCGATGAAAGTGTTCCGGCTGCGGACAACCGATAAACGCGTTCAGCGACGCAATGCGGTGCACCAGCCCCTGCTGGCGCAGAAACTCCAGCGCCCGGTAGACCGTTGGCGGGGCGGAGTTGAAGCCCGCCTGGGCCAGCGCTGGCAGCAGATTGTAGGCGCCCAGAGGCCGGTGGCTGCGCCAGATCAGCTGCAACACCAGCTCCCGAACCGGGGTCAACCGCTGGCGGCGTTGACGGCAGAGCTGGCGCGCACGGGTGAGCGCCTGGTCGATACAGCGCTGATGGTCGTGATCGGCCGCGAAAGGGAGTGTGTC
>JAXHUI010000108.1:0-3045 GCA_034189745.1 Pseudomonadota bacterium | reverse complement strand
CCATGGTGGTGTCCGGTTGCCTGACGGCCAGCCGGGCGCGGCGCAGTGTGGATCTGCCGGTGCTCGTTGTCATCGCTTCATCTTTTGCACTCGGTAATGCCATGACCGTGACCGGCGCTGCTCAGTGGGTAGCGAGCGGCCCTGGGCGTTATCAGTTTATGGATTATGTGCGGATTGGGTTGCCGCTGAGTGTGTTGGTGGCCTGTGTGGCGGTTGGGCTGATTCCGTTGGTTTGGGGGTTTGGGTGATTGCACTGTTTCCGGATGTAACTGATATTCTCGGTTGATTCTAGCCACGATACAGAAGAGGTCTGATCACCACGTGATTCGTTTTTTTGATGTCCTGTTTTCTCTAGCCGGCCTCGTTGCCGGCTTTCCTGTTTTTTTGGTACTGCTGATTGCCGGGTATTTTGATACCGGGGCGCCGCTGTTTCGCCAAGAGCGGATTGGCAGGAATGGCAGGCCGTTTGTACTGGTGAAGTTCCGTACCATGACGGTAGGTACGGCATCGGTCGCCACACATCTGGCGGAGGCGTCCTCTGTTACGCCGCTGGGTCGTTTTCTTCGCAAGACCAAGCTGGATGAACTTCCCCAGCTGTGGAATGTGCTGAAAGGGGAGATGAGTCTGGTTGGCCCCAGGCCCTGTTTGCCGAGCCAGACAGAGTTAGTGAACCTCAGGCGGGAATTGGGCGTGTTAAAGGTGCGCCCCGGTATTACCGGCCTGGCGCAGGTGCAGGGTATTGATATGTCCACGCCCGGGAAACTGGCCCGTACGGATGCGTTAATGATTAGTCATTTGTCTCTTGATCGGTATTTTCATTATATTTTCCTTACGGTGTCCGGCAAAGGCGCCGGTGACCGAGTGAGGAATGGATGAAACCTCTTCTGAGCAGGCTCAGAGACTGTCTGTTTGAATTGCCCAGGCCGCAGAAACGACTGATTTCTGTGGCGGCTGATTTGTGCTTTATTGTCGCCGCGCTCTGGGTGGCCTTCGCATTGCGTTTTGAAGACCCCGCCTGGATGCCCTCCCAGCGCCAGTGGTTGGCGTTCGGCCTTACCGCTGCTATTTCCATCGGTGTCTTTATCCGGATTGGCCTTTATCGCGCCGTGATTCGGTACATCAGTGAGAAAGTGCTGATGGTTATGATGACCGGTGTGGTTGCCTCCGCCGGTGCCCTGATTTTTTCGGGGTTTCTGTTTCATGCCATGGTTCCCCGCTCGGTGCCGGTCATTTATGCCTCGCTACTCTTGATCATGGTGGCCGGCACCCGATTCACTTTCCGGACCCTGATCAATCGCCCGCGGGAGAGAGCCAAAGGGCGCGTTTTGATTGTCGGTACGGGGCCCAAAGCGCTTCAGCTTCATTACGCGTTGATGCAGGGCACGGAATATCGCCCCATGGGGTTTGTTTCCCTGGACCGCCAGAAACACAAATCCCTGATTGCCGGTTTGCAGGTTTACTCGGTGGACCACATAAAGCGGGCAGCCCGGGAGCAGGGCATTCAGAGGGTGTTCCTGGCGCTGGAGGACGATGGCAAGATCAGTCGCCGGGAGCTGATGGCGAAGCTGGAGGAGATGGTTATCCCGGTACAGACGGTACCGGCCATGTCTGAACTGGTGGCGGGGCAGGCGCGGATCAATGATATTCGTGATCTGGATATTGCCGACTTGCTGGGGCGTGATCCCGTCAAACCGAACAAGGCGGTGGTTGCGGCCAGCCTGACCGGCAAGGTCGTCATGGTGACCGGGGCAGGTGGTTCAATCGGCTCCGAGTTGTGCCGTCAGATAATCCGCAATGGGCCTGCGGCCATTGTGCTGCTTGAGCAGTCCGAGATCGCCCTTTACAACATTGAGCGCGAGCTCACATCCATCAGCGATATCGAAGGCTTGGCGGTGGAAATCCATCCCTTGCTCGGCAGTGTTGTCCATCGCCGCAGAAACGATGTGATCATGCGTTCGTTCGGGGTGAACATCGTTTACCATGCAGCGGCCTACAAGCATGTGCCCCTGGTGGAGAACAACATCATCGAGGGTGTCCAGAACAATGTTATGGGCACCTGGCACTGCGCCGAAGCTGCCATTGCTGCGGGTGTAGAACGGTTTGTGCTGATCTCTACAGACAAAGCCGTTCGGCCTGCCAATGTCATGGGTGGTTCTAAGCGGTTGGCTGAGCTGGTGTTGCAGGGGCTTGCACAGCGGCAGAGCGATACCGTGTTCTCGATGGTCCGGTTTGGCAATGTGCTGGGCTCTTCCGGCTCAGTGGTGCCCCTGTTCCGTGATCAGATTCGCGATGGCGGGCCGGTTACGGTGACTCATCCGGAGATCATTCGCTACTTCATGACCATCCCCGAGGCAAGCCAGCTGGTTTTGCAGGCGGGCGCCATGGGTGAGGGTGGCGAGGTCTTTGTGCTTGATATGGGCGAACCGGTCAAAATCGCTGACCTGGCCCGGAAGATGATCCGGCTGATGGGTTTGACGGAAAAGAATGAAGACAACCCCCACGGCGACATTCGGATTACCTTCACGGGCCTGAGGCCGGGCGAAAAGCTCTATGAAGAACTGCTGATTGGTGGCGAGCAGCTCCAGACCGCGCATCCAAGGATTATGATGGCGCGGGAGCGAGCCTTGGGCTGGCCGGAGATCGACGAGTTGCTTGGTAAACTTGTCCAGTACTGTAACCAGTTTGATTGTGGGGCAGTCGTGGACCTCATTCGACAGGCTCCGACTGGATACGTGGCCTCTGAAAAGCCCGCGGATATTCTCTGGCGGCGGGGTGAGTTGTCCATGGAACCCGCTTCTTCGGGGGGCACCGGAGATGGTAAGGTGCGTCGCTTACCTGTTTAGGGTTGTGCCTCGGGCCTCTGAAGAGCCGGTTCTTCTGACCCCTACTTAGAATTAACACCCAGGATCTGCAATGACACTAACCCCCCCCAAAAAAACCCACCTCAAGCAACTCGAGGCGGAATCGATCCACATCATTCGTGAAGTGGCGGCCGAGTTCGACAACCCGGTGATGCTCTACTCCATCGGCAAGGATTCAGCGGTG
>JAXHUI010000107.1:0-3192 GCA_034189745.1 Pseudomonadota bacterium | reverse complement strand
GGGGCTCGGTGGCGCTCAGCACCGCCTTGAGGCGCCTCAGCTCCTCCCGGGCGGTGGCGGAACCGCGGGTCTGGAGGGCGGCGAAGCGCTGCAGCGTCCTGCCCTGCTGGCTGGCCAGGGAGGCGAGAAAGGCATCGAACAGCGCCGGGGCCATGGCGCAGGGCCAACCCTCGCGGGCGACGAAACAGGGATTGGCCGCGATCAGACTCAGGCTTTTTACCCGCCGCGGCGCCCGTTCCGCCACCGCCAGCGCCAGCTGCCCGCCCAGCGACCAGCCGACCCAGTGGGCCTGCTCGGGAGCGGCCGCGAGCAGGGCCTCGACCACCGCGCCGAGGGACATATCGCCCACCGGGGCGGAACGCCCCAGCCCCGGCAGATCGATCAGCGTCACCCGGTAGCGCTCGCCAAGGCGTGCGGCAAACGCGCCCCAGATCTCGGAGCTCAGCCCCCAGCCATGCAGCAGCACCAGATCGCTCCCCTGGCCGTGCGTCTCGTGCCAGGGGGTTGCGGAGGGAAGGCTCATGCGTAGCCCGCCTGCGGTTTTGTGCCGCGCACCGCCTCCAGCGCCGCCAGCAGACGATCCACCTGCGCCTCGCTGTGGGCGGCGCTGAGGGTGACCCGCAGGCGCGAGCTGCCGGCGGGCACCGTCGGAGGACGGATCGCACTGATGAAAATCCCCTGCGCTTCCAATGCCGCGCTGATCCGCATCGCCTCACCGGCATCACCGATCAGAATCGGCTGAATCGGTGTCGGTGAGTCCAGCAGGGTATAGCCCAACTGCTCGCAACCGCTGCGAAAGCGGGCGATCAGCCGGGCCAGTTTCTCCCGCCGCCAGCTTTCACTCTGCAGCAGTTTCAGGCTGGCGCGGGTGGCCTGGGCCAGTGCCGGCGACATGCTGGTGGTGTAGATATAGGTGCGGGCAAACTGGATCAGGGTTTCGATCAGCAGCTCGCTGCCGGCAACGAAGGCGCCGGAAGTACCAAACGCTTTCCCCAGCGTGCCGATCAGCACCGGCACCTCCTGATCGCTCAGGCCGAACTGTTCCACACAGCCGCCGCCGCGGGCCCCCAACACCCCAAAACCATGGGCGTCATCCACCAGCAGCCAGCCGCCCTGCTCCCGGGTGACACGGCTCAGCTCGGGCAGGTTGGCGATATCGCCATCCATGCTGAACACCCCATCGGTGACCACCAGCTTGCGGCGCGCCTGCGAGCGGCCCATGCGCTGGCGCAGACCGGCGGGGTCGTTGTGCCGATAGCGCTGGAAGCGCGCGCCGCTGAGCAGGCCGGCATCGAGCAGCGAGGCGTGGTTGAGGCGATCCTGAAACACCGCATCCCGTTTGTCGATCAGGGCGTTGACGGCGCCGATATTGGCCATGTAACCGGTGGAGAACAGCAACACCCGTTCCCGCCCGGTAAAGTGGGCCAGCTCCTCCTCCAGCGCGTGGTGCGCCCGGGAGTGGCCGTTGACCAGATGGGACGCGCCGCCGCCCACACCGTAGCGATCGGCCCCCTGCTTGAGCGCGGCGATCACCTCGGGGTGGTTGGCCAGCCCCAGGTAGTCGTTGGAGCAGAACGCCAGGTAGCGTTTGCCATCGACACTGACCTGGGCCCCCTGGGCCGACTCCAGGATGCGGCGCTGGCGATAGAGATCATCCCGCCGGCGCGTCTCCAGCGCGGCCGCCAGTTGGTTGAAGGACATGGGCGCGCCTCAGTGGCTGAAGGTGACGTCGACGAACCGCTCGGCATCCTGCTGTGCCTGAAGCTCGGCGGCCAGCTTCTGCTCCTGCTCCGCATCGGATGGTTCGATGCGCTGCTCGGGGCGGATACCCAGCCGTTTGAACAGCTGCAGGTCGCGGTGGGTTTCAGGGTTGGGGGTGGTCAGCAGGCACTCGCCGTAGAAGATGGAGTTGGCGCCGGCGAAAAAGGCCATCGCCTGCAACTCGTCAGACATCCGCTCACGACCGGCGGAGAGACGCACATGGGAGCGCGGCATCATGATGCGGGCCACGGCGATGGTACGGATGAACTCCAGCGGGTCCAGATCCTCCACCGCCTCCAGCGGTGTGCCCGGCACCTTCACCAGCAGGTTGATCGGTACCGATTCCGGCTGGTGCGGCAGGTTGGCCAGCTGCAGCAACAGGCCGTGGCGGTCCCGGGCGGCTTCCCCCAGGCCGAGAATGCCGCCGCTGCAGATCTTCATGCCCGCCTCGCGCACATGCTGCAGGGTCTCGAGGCGATCCTCGTAGCGGCGGGTGGTGATGATCTTGTCGTAGAACTCCGGTGAGGTGTCCAGGTTGTGGTTGTAATAGTCCAGCCCCGCCTCCGCCAGCGCCTGCGCCTGCGCCGGCTGCAACATCCCCAGCGTCATGCAGGTTTCCAGCCCCAGCGCCTTCACCCCCTTGATCATCTCGATCACGTAGGGCATGTCGCGCTCGCTGGGGTGCTTCCAGGCCGCCCCCATGCAGAAGCGGGTGGAGCCGGCGTCCTTTGCCTGTTTCGCCTTGTCGAGCACCGCCTCCACCTCCATCAAGCGCTGCTTTTCCAGGCCGGTGTTGTAGTGCGCGCTCTGCGGGCAGTATTTGCAATCTTCCGGGCAGGCGCCGGTCTTGATCGACAGCAGGGTGCTGACCTGTACCTCATTGGGATCGAAGTGCTGGCGGTGAACGCTGTGGGCCTGAAACAGCAGGTCATTCAGCGGTAATTCGAACAGGGCCCGCACCTCCTGTTCACTCCAGTCGTGGCGCACTTTAGCCTGGTGTTGCATGACTCCGATCTCCTTGTGACATAATCGTGGCGGCTGCATGGATCGCAGCCGGTCTGCCAGCATCTTAATCGGACAGAGGGAGCTGTCAACTCATGTTCAAGCAAATCATCAACAACTGGTTAAAAAACATACAAAGATGTGCGCTTTGTGGTGCGCCCGACAGCCAAAGCCATGGCTTGTGTGAGGGGTGCCATGCCGACCTGCCATGGCTGATCCACGGCTGCTCCCGCTGCGCGCTGCCGCTGCCCCGCCACCAGGCGGGGTTGTGTGTGCCCTGCTGGCATCAGCTGCCGCCGTTCACCCAGGTGCAGGCGGCGTTCACCTACTCATTTCCCATCAGTGAGCTGATCCCCGCCATCAAATACCGCCGCCAGCCGGCGCACCTGGGCTGGCTGGCGGCGGTGTTGGCCGAGTTCATCCGCCAGC
>JAXHUI010000106.1:0-3251 GCA_034189745.1 Pseudomonadota bacterium | reverse complement strand
TTCAGCACTTCCGGCGTTCCCCACCCGATATCATCCAGCATGCCCTCGACTACCCGGGAAGCGCCGATCAACACGTACCCGCCATCGTCGGAGGGGCCCAGCACCCGCCCCGTACCCTGATGGTCGATCAGCTGGCGCAGCAGCGCCTCCAGCGCCGGCGGCTGCTCCGCCTCGGGCAGCCGCGACCACGCCTCCACCGCGTCGGCGCCCAGCCACTCAGCCAGCGTCCGGCGCAGACGGGCATCGGCCCGCAGGACGCCGGCCCCCGCCGCGCCCAGCAACGGTTCGATCAGCTGATTGAGCCGCCGGTAGCGCTGCTCCTCATGCAGGAACCGCTGCAGATCGGGGTAGCGGGCCGGATCGAGCAGGCGCAAACGGGCAAAGTGGCCCTCGGGCCCGAGCTGCTCCGGGGTGGCCGTCAGTAGCAGAACCCCCGGCGTGCTCGCTGCCAGTGCCTCCACGCAGCGATAGGCGTGGCTCGGCGCTTCCGGGCTCCAGCCCAGATGGTGGGCCTCATCCACCACCAGCAGATCCCAGCCGGCGGCCAGGGCCTGGCGCTGGCGCTGATCGGAGCGGGTCAGCAGCGACAAGGGCGAGAGCACCAGCTGGGTGGAGAGGAACGGGTTGTCCTCGCCCCCCGCTTCAAGCTCGGCGCAGCGGGCTTCATCCAGCAGGCTGAAGCGCAGGTTGAAGCGGCGCAGCATCTCCACCAGCCACTGGTGCAGCAGCGAATCCGGCACCAGCACCAGCACCCGGCCGGCGCGCTCGCTGATCAGGCGCTGATGGATCACCAGGCCGGCCTCGATGGTTTTGCCCAGCCCCACCTCATCGGCCAGCAGCGCCCGCGGCGCCATGCGCTGGCTCAGCTCACCGGCAATGTAGAATTGGTGGGGCAGCAGCTGCACGCGCGCCCCCAGCAGGCCGTGGGCCGGCGAGGCCCGCAGCCGGTGGCGCTGTTCGAGGATGGCCACCCGGAGCTCGAACAGGCCGTTGCGGTCGATCTGCCCCGCGAACAACCGCTCCTGCGGGCGGCTGAAATGCACCGCGCTGTCCAGCTCCAGCTCCGGCCAGACCACCTCTTCGCCCGCCGCGTCGATGCCACGGTAGAAAAAGCACTGGTTGTGTTCCAGCCGCTCCACCACCTGCAGCGCATCACCCTCGGCGTTGCGCACCCGATCACCGGGCTCATAGGCCACCCGGCTCAGGGGGGCGTTGTCGGCGGCGTAGGTGCGCGTCTGGTCAACGGCCGGAAAGCGGATCTCGACCCGGCGGTTGGCATAGGCGACGACGATGCCCAGGCCAAGCTCTGCTTCAGTGCCGCTGATCCAGCGCTGCCCGGGTACAAATGGCGGTAGTGACAAAATATGGCTCCCTCGAGTTCAGGCCGCCGATTTTAGGCGCTTAAAGGGCAAGACTCAAAGGCCGAGCGGCAAAAGGGGGCTGCGCCAGCGGCCCCGGACACCCGGCCAGCGCTTTGCCGGCGGGGCGGCTCATGTGCGGGCTTCGATTTCAGCGCGCCACTGCCCTGGCCAGCGCTGCAACCAGCCGGTCAGCTCTTCCTCCGGCATCGGTCTGGCAATGGCATAGCCCTGCCCCAGTTCACACCCCAGCGTCAGCAGCGCCTGACAATGGGCCTGGGTTTCCACCCCTTCGGCGATGACCGAGCGGCGGAAGGCCCGCGCCAGGTTGATCACCCCCTCCAGAATCGCCAGGTCATCCGGGTCGTCGAGCATGTCGCGCACGAAGCTGCGATCGATCTTGAGCAACTGCGCCGGCAGCCGCTTGAGGTAGGTGAGCGAGGAGTAGCCGGTGCCGAAATCATCCAGGGCAAACTCCACCCCTAGACGCTGACAGGCGGTGATGATCTCCAACACCCGTACCATATCCCCCAACGCCGTGGTCTCCAGTATCTCCAGCTCCAGATCGCCGGGCCGGATCGCCGGCCGCCGCCGCAGCTCCTCCTCCAGGCGGGCGACAAAACCGGTGTGCTGCAGATGGATGGCATCGATGTTGATGCTCAGCTGCAACTCGATTCCCGCCCGCTTCCACCGCAACAACTGGTCGAGGGCGGTACAAAGCACCCAATGCCCCAACTCGATCGCCAGCGGGTGGTTTTCGATCATGGGAAGGAAAGCAGCCGGGGGCAGCAGGCCGCGCTCGGGGTGGTGCCAACGGATCAGCGCCTCACAACCGATCACCGCGCCGGTGCGCATGTTCACCTTGGGCTGATAGAACAGCCGGAACTCCCCGCGATAGAGCGCCTCCCGGATCCGCTCCAGGCTTTCATGCTGATCCCGTATGGCACGATCGCGCTCCACGTCGAACAGATGGTAACGGTTCTTGCCCGCCTGCTTGGCCTGATACATCGCCTGATCGGCTTGACGCTGCAGCTGGTCGGCCTCGATCGCCTCCCGCTGCGGATAGAACACCACACCGATACTGGCGGAGACGGACAGCTCCAGCCCATTCACCCGGACCGGCTCCGCCGCCGCCCGCAGCAGTCGCTCCAGCACCGGTTTGCTGGCATCGGGGGTCTCCAGATCCTGCAACACGGCCACGAACTCATCCCCACCCAGCCGGGCCAGGGTATCCTCCTCCCGCATCACCCGTTTCATCCGCTGTGCCACCTGCACCAGCAGCTGATCACCCACCGCATGGCTGTGGGTATCGTTCACCGCCTTGAAACCATCCAGATCGATGAACAGCACCGCGATGGTGCTGCCGTGGCGCTCCGCCCGCACCATCGCCTGCTGCAACCGGTCCGCCAGCAGGGTACGGTTGGGCAGGCCGGTCAGCGGGTCGAAGTGGGCGATCTGTTCGAGCTGCCTCTGCTGCAGCTTGAGGGTGGTGATATCGGAGAGCAGCGCCACATATCCCTGCAGGTTGCCGCTCTCATCATAAAACGCATTCATCTTCTGCAGCACCGCGTAAAGCTCGCCACTTTGGTGGCGGTTCCAGACCTCGCCGCTCCAGTGGCCATCGCACCGCAGGGCTTGCCAGATGTGCGGGTGGAACTGCTCCCCATGCCGCCCGGAGATGAGAAACGCCGGTTCGCGCCCGACCACCGCCTCGGCGCTGTAGCCGGTGGTGCGACAAAAGGCGTGGTTGACGCTGATGATCCTGCCGTCGGGGTCGAGAATCATGATCCCCTCATTGGCGTTATCGAACACGCTGGCGGAGAGGCTCAACTGCCGCTCATGCCGCTCCCTGCGCTTCAAACTCACCAGCAGCTCGGCAAACAGCTTCAGCAT
>JAXHUI010000105.1:0-3307 GCA_034189745.1 Pseudomonadota bacterium | reverse complement strand
GACCGAACAGGGCGCACACCACCCCGAGCCCCAGCACGAGCGGCAGATCTCCAATCAACGACATGCTCAACGCCAGCGCGGGCAGGGCCCTCCCGGCCGCCTCGAGGGGGAGAAAAAACAGGCTGTTGATCTGCCTTCCGACGCTGTCGAGGCTCAGCAGGGTGGTGGTGATGAGCACGACCGCGGCGCCGAGCAGCAGCAGGGTGGGGCCAGGGGGCCAGGGGGTTGGCAACACCCGCTCCCAAAATGCGTGTAGCCGGGTATGCGGTTGCAACCGCTGGTGCATCTGCTGAAACAGCAGCAGGATGAACAGCAGCGCCGCCCCCGTCCAGAGCAGCGGAACCAGGTGGGGGGCGGCGCTGGTGAGGCCGCGACCGGTCAAATACCCGGGCAGCAGATAGAGTGGCGCCCAGCCCAGGGCCGAGAGCAGGTTGAAACAGCTAAAGCTCAGCCACGACATGCCGCAACTGCCGGCCACAAACGGAATGACGGGGCGGATCGGGCCAACGAAACGACCGGTAACGACGCTGAGCCCGCCCCAGCGGCGGAAGAAAACTTCGCCTCGCTGCAGCCATTCGCCGTGCCTTTGCAGCCAGCCGAGGCGACGGATCGGTGCGGCCAAATAGCGCCCCAGCAGAAAGCTGATCCCATCGCCACATACTGCACCGGCGAACGCGGCCAGCAGACAGAGCCAGAGCGACAGTTCGGCAGAGCCCGCCATTACGGTCAGCGCAAACAGCAGGGCAACACCGGGTAGCAGCAGACCAATAAAGGCCAGCGATTCCAGCATCGCGACCAGTGCAATCAGCATCACGATGGTGGTGGGGGTGAGCGGAACGGCCTGTAGCAGTTCAAACACACTGACTCCTCGGGCTAATGGGTTGTACGGCACTGCGTCCGGTGCAATCGCTCTGCTATAATCGCAGCCGGATGCTGGAGATACCAGCACTGCCTCATGCAACGGAAGGGTGCGATGAACGAAATCATCCTGCTGACATTTTCCGGTGATGACCGCCCGGGCGTGACCTCGGCGATCACCGGGATTCTTGCCCGCCATCATATCAACATCCTCGATATCGGCCAGGCGGTGATCCACAACACACTCTCGCTGGGGATTTTGATTCAGGTGCCCAAGGGGTCCGAGTCCTCCCCTCTGGTGCGGGAGATCCTCTGCAAGGCCCATGAGATGAACATGCTGGTGCGGTTTGAGCCGGTGGATGACGACGCTTACGAGCGCTGGGTGGAGGGACAGGGCAAGTCGCGCCATATCATCACCCTGCTGGCGCGGCGGATCAGCGCCGAGCAGATCGCGCGGGTGACCGCCATCGCCGCGGACCACGGCCTGAATATCGACAACATCAGCCGGCTCTCTGGACGGGTCTCGCTGCGGGATGGGGGTTCGGGCCCGGCCCGCGCCTGTGTCGAGTTTTCGGTGCGGGGGATGCCGGCAGACGCCACCGCTCTGCGCGAAGCGTTTCTCAAAACGGCAAGTGATCTGGATGTGGATATCGCCCTGCAAAAGGACGATGTCTTCCGGCGCAACCGGCGCCTGGTGGTGTTCGACATGGATTCCACCCTGATCGAGGCGGAGGTGATCGATGAGCTGGCCAGGGAGGCGGGGGTGGGAGATCAGGTGGCCGCCATCACCCAGGCGGCGATGCGCGGCGAGATCGATTTCAAGGAGAGTTTTCGCCGCCGGGTGGCGCTGCTCGAGGGGCTGGACGCCGCCGTGCTGGAGCGGGTTGCCGAGCGCCTGCCACTGACCGAGGGCGCCACCGAGCTGGTGGGCCACCTGAAGGTGCTGGGCTTCAAAACCGCCATTCTCTCGGGCGGCTTTACCTATTTCGGCCGCTACCTGCAGCAAAAACTCGGCTTCGACTATGTTTACGCCAATGAGCTGGATATCCGCGCTGGCAAGGTGACCGGCAAGGTGGTGGGTAGCATCGTCGATGGTGAGCGCAAGGCGCAGCTGCTGCGCGAGATCGCCGCGAAGGAGGGGGTGAGGCTGGAGCAGACCATCGCCGTGGGCGATGGAGCCAACGATCTGCCGATGTTGTCCATCGCCGGCCTGGGGATCGCCTTCCGGGCGAAACCGCTGGTGCGCCAGAGCGCCAAGCAGGCGATCTCCACGCTGGGGCTGGATGGCATCCTTTATCTGATCGGATTCCGTGATCGTGACAGCCTGCTCTGAGCGGAAACGGGTAGGGGGCAACGGTTCGCCCGTGGAACGGCCCATGTCATCAACCTGGAACGGCGGTGGATCATCAGGCTGTATTCAAGCGGCAATATCGACCGTCGCGAGTCAGGTGGGACCGGGGAGGGGTTGGAGATGATCCAGACGAGCGTTTACTGGCAGGGGTAGGAGGATTCGAACCTCCGCATGCTGGAATCAGAATCCAGTGCCTTACCGCTTGGCGATACCCCTAACGCATGGTGGCAATGGCGGGACTCGAACCTGCGACCCACGCATTATGAATGCGTTGCTCTAACCAACTGAGCTACATTGCCATCAAAATGGCAGGGGTAGGAGGATTCGAACCTCCGCGTGACGGGATCAAAACCCGTTGCCTTACCGCTTGGCTATACCCCTGGAACTGAAAGCCTGGTGGCAATGGCGGGACTCGAACCTGCGACCCACGCATTATGAATGCGTTGCTCTAACCAACTGAGCTACATTGCCATACGCTTTCAAGGCCGCGCATTATTCCCTGTTTTTACAAGGCTGTCAACAAAATGGAGGTAAAAACAGTGCCTGCGCTGAGCGATCAAAGGGGTGGACCGAACTGCCAGGGCCGCACTGGCGCTGTTACGATACAAGCGGCGCAGGCGCAGGCTCCACGCGCATCACCTTGCATTCGTAAACCTCCCGAAAGCGGCCCGAGCGGAACAACAGGCAGTGCAAGCCGTCGATTTCACCTGCTTGAAGCCCGGTAAATCCAGGCTTCCTTCTATGCTGCCGTTCCCAACTACCCAAGGGGTCAGTGTTTGCCCAGCAGGGCTTCCAGGCTCTCAGCCGTTAGAACACCCCTGGTCCAGGCATCCAGCCTGGCCGCATCTGCTTGATTGATCGTCTGAGTTGCCCAGTCAGGCAGGGCACCGAATTTCAGTTCCAGCAGGGTTATGGCTGTCTCACGCATGGCTTGCATCCGCCCTTCCGTGCGTCCTTCCATGCGTCCTTCCATGCGCCCTTCCATGCGTCCTTCCTCCCGTCCTCTCTGAATGCCCTTCAGTATCCCCCGCTGTTCCCACTGCTCGGGCCACTTTTTCATACGCTCAGCCAACATGTCATGCACCTCATGTAAGTCCT
>JAXHUI010000104.1:0-3556 GCA_034189745.1 Pseudomonadota bacterium | reverse complement strand
GACGATCGTCAGCTCCGCGCAAGTGCCGGATGATGTGGTCTATCAGGTGGTCAAGGCGGTGTTCGAGAACTTCAACACCTTCCGCAGGTTACATCCGGCCTTCGAGCACCTGACCAAGGAGGAGATGGTGCAGGATGCGATGACCGCGCCGCTGCACCCGGGTGCGGTAAGATACTACAAGGAAGCGGGGCTTCTCTGACCGCTGACAGCAGGGGGTAGATGCTCCCTGCTTCCCTCCTTTCTCTCTGCAACGAGGGTGTGATCGTGACGCAGGAAGAAAAACAGCAAAATTCCACCGATGATATCCAGGCGCTGGTGGCACAATCCGACAGCGGCGCCCGCTCCCCAAAGGGTCTGCCTGGGCACCTCCTTTGGGGGGTGGCGCTGGCCTGGGCTCTGTTCCAGCTCTGGTACGCCTCGCCACTGCCTTTTATGCTGGACTTCGGAGCCATCAATGATTCCAAGGCCCGCGCCATCCATCTGGCCTTTGCTCTGTTTCTTTCCTATACCGCCTACCCCGCGCTGAAGCGCTCGCCGCGGTTTTACATCCCGCTCCAGGATTGGATCTTTGCCCTGCTTGGGGCGCTCTCCTCCGCTTATCTGGTCATCTTCGAGGCCGAGTTGGCCGGGCGGGCAGGGGCACCGACCACGGTGGATGTGGGGGTGGCCGTGGTCGGAATGGTGCTGTTGCTAGAGGCAACGCGGCGTGCACTGGGGCCTCCGCTAATGGTCATCGCCCTGCTGTTTTTGACCTACACCTTCGCCGGCCCCCACATGCCCGGCGTGATCGCCCACAAGGGCGCCAGCCTCAACAAGGCGATGGCACACCAGTGGCTGACCACCGAAGGGGTGTTCGGGGTTGCGCTGGGGGTATCCACCAGTTTTGTATTCCTGTTCGTGCTGTTTGGCGCCCTGCTCGAAAAGGCCGGAGCGGGCAACTATTTCACCAAGGTTTCATTTTCCCTCCTGGGACACATGCGCGGCGGCCCGGCAAAGGCCGCCGTGGTCTCCTCCGGCCTGTCGGGCCTCATCTCCGGTTCCTCCATCGCCAACGTGGTCACCACCGGCACCTTCACCATCCCGCTGATGAAACGGGTAGGCTTTCCCGCCTACAAGGCCGGCGCCGTTGAGGTGGCGGCGTCAACCAACGGTCAGTTGACGCCACCGATCATGGGGGCGGCCGCCTTTCTGATGGTTGAATACGTTGGCATCTCATACATCGAGGTGATCCAGCACGCCATCCTGCCGGCGCTGATCTCCTATATCGCGCTGATCTATATCGTCCATCTGGAAGCGCTGAAGGCAGGCATGCAAGGGCTCCCCAAGCGTAAAGATGGCGCTACTCTTGCTCAGAGGCTGGCGATCTGGGCCGGTATCATCGTGGGGGTTTGTATTGTTTCGCTGGGGCTGTACTACGGGTTCGGCTGGAGCAAGAGTTACATAGGCAATGCCAGCTACGGGATCATGGCTGCCATCGTGCTGGTGACCTACCTCTGGTTGCTGCGCTACTCCGCCGCCTACCCGGATCTGATACTGGATGACCCTGAGAGCGAGCTTATCGAACTGCCGCAAACCGGACCCACAGTCAAATCCGGGCTCTATTTTCTCTTGCCGGTGTTCGTGCTGGTATGGTGCCTCACCGTGGAGCGGTTTTCTCCGGGGCTGTCGGCGTTCTGGGCGACCCTGTTCATGGTCGTGATCGTGCTGACCCACAAGCCGATCAAGGCGATGTTTCGCTCCCAGGGAGGGTTTGGACAGGGAGTAAAAGAGGGTTTTTTCGATCTGCTCGAGGGGTTGGTGACCGGCTCCCGCAATATGATAGGCATCGGCGTGGCGACGGCAGCGGCGGGTATCGTCGTGGGCACCGTTACGTTGACCGGAATCGGCTTGGTGATGACCGAGTTTGTCGAGTTCATCTCAGCGGGGAATATCATGCTGATGCTGCTGTTCACCGCGGCCATCAGTCTGCTGTTGGGGATGGGGTTGCCGACGACCGCCAATTACATAGTGGTATCCACCTTGATGGCTCCGGTGATTGTGACCCTTGGGGCCCAGCAGGGATTGATCGTGCCATTGATCGCGGTACACCTGTTTGTGTTCTATTTCGGTATTCTGGCGGATGATACCCCCCCAGTTGGACTGGCGGCATTTGCCGCGGCGGCGATCGCACGCGCAGACCCCATCAAAACCGGTATTCAGGGGTTTACCTACGATATCCGCACGGCCATATTGCCTTTCATGTTTATTTTCAATACCGAGCTGTTGCTGATCGGTATCGAAGGTATCCTCCATCTATTGATCACCATCGCCACCGCGGTGATTGCGATGCTGACCTTCTCCGCCGCCACCCAAGGCTTCTGGCTGGTGAAAAGTCGTTGGTATGAAACGTTGCTCCTGCTGCTGATCGCATTCACCCTGTTCCGTCCCGGCTTCTGGTGGGATGAAATCTACCCACCCGTGATCAACCAGCCGCCCCAAAAGATAGCGCAGTTGGCAGAGCAGGTTCCTCCCGGCGGCGACCTGCTAATCCAGGCCAGGGGAATGACCATCGATGACAACCAGGTTACCCGGCTGATACGCCTGCCACTGGAAGGGGGCCGCAGCGGTGCACAGCGGCTTGAAGAGGCTGGCCTGATACTCAATATCAGTGATGACAAGGTGGTCGTTGATCTGGTGACCTTTGGCAGCGTGGCACAAAATGCGGGACTCGACTTCGACTGGGAGATTCTTTCCATTCAGGTGGAAACGGATCGACCGGATAAACAGTGGGTATTTTTGCCGACACTACTGCTGCTGGCAGTGCTGGCATGGTTGCAGCTGCGGCGCAGGCGAGAGTCAGTGCCGAAACAACAGGAGGCATGATGTTCAACAAAATACTACTGCCGGTCGATCTGGAAGACCGAGCCACGGCGAGGGATGCGTTGCGAGAGGCCGCCCGCTATCTTTCCGGGCCGGAGGCGGAGTTGCATGTGATGTCGGTGATACCCGGGCTCAACATGCCGATCGTCGCCAGCTATTTCCCGGAAGATGCAGTCGAGAGGGCGTTGAAGGAACTCAAACGTGAGCTCACGCAATTGGTCAGGGAAACCGTTCCAGAACTGACTCACTGCTATGAACATATCGGGGAAGGCAACGCGGCCCAGCAAATAATCGAGCAAGCGGAAAAGCTGGACAGCGACCTGATCATCATGCCCAGCCACAACTATTCGAGTTTGGAACAGATCCTGATCGGCTCGGTCACCTCCCGGGTGGTTGAGCGCGCGCACTGCTCGGTGCTGGTGCTGCGTAAACCAAAGCAAAAAAAATAGAATCAAAGCGTTGACAGCTTTCCTGATCGCTGTAGAATACGCCCCCTCATCAGCGCTGACCGCGCGTTGTTTTCGCTGCCAAGGCGGTGAAAAACAAACGAAAAAACGGTTGACACTGAAACAGGCGGCGGTAGAATACGCGCCTCGCTCGAGACAACAGGTTGCACCGGCAGGTTTTCGGTGCAGTTGATCGAGCCGCTCTTTAACAAACTGATCAGGTAATATGTGTGGGCGTTTGTCGGGATTGA
>JAXHUI010000103.1:0-3738 GCA_034189745.1 Pseudomonadota bacterium | reverse complement strand
TGAGTAGCCATTACTACATCTTGGCCCTCAATGTTAAATACGGGATTCAGCCCTTGGGCTGGAGACGGCGCCGAAGATTTTGGCAACAGTGGCACGACAACTCGGGTGTTCAATCCACTGATGTAAGTGGCTACCAAAACCTGCGCATATTCGGTGCATAACGGATCAAAGGGCCAGCGGGCCGTTGAATGATTCCGTTTGGCTGGGTGCTGAGAGGAGGGGCCTGGTCAGGCTGGTAGGAAGTAGCTTTTGCGCTTGTGATCAGATACAAAATAGGGGCCGTTGAGAGAAGCGCAGCACCGGTCAAGATGTGAGAGTCAGCCAGTGCTGCGCCCCTGAAACATGCTTGCGCATGCCACCTAAAGTATCTCTCTTCCTGGGGGGATAATCCAGTACTCATCGGCTAAGGAAGCCGGTGTCCTCAAGTGCTCGTCTGTTCAACTGTGCCCGTTGTCGCCGCCAAGTGGTGATCTGTGGCCTGTGTGATCGAGGCAACCGGTATTGCGGCACCGGTTGCGCTCGCATTGCCCGCACCGAAGCCCTGCGCCAGGCTGGGCAACGTTACCAGTGCAGTCGCCAGGGACGCTTTGCTCATGCCGCCCGACAGCACCATTATCGCCTGCGCCAGCAACAGAAAGTGACGCATCAGGGTTCTATACCGGTGGCCACCGGTGATTTACTTCTTCGTCGTACGGGTAGGCCGGTTCCGGCACCTCAGCCGCGGTGGCGGAAGGAGCGGTCGGTGACAATCTGCCATTTTTGTGGTCGTCCTTGCGCGAAGTTCCTGCGCCTGGACTTTCTCCGACGAGTCTAGGGCCGTCCCTGCCCCGCACGCCGTATGACTGCCTGACGCCCACCGCCTTAATGCGGTTCGGTGATGCGCCGGCATGCCGTTTGCCTGACAGGAGGAACCCCCGTTGGCCATCAGTAAAGAGCAGCAGGCGCAGATCCTGCGTTATCACCACGTCGAGAAGTGGCGGGTCGGCACCATCGCCCGCCAGTTGGGTGTGCACCATGCGACGGTGGATCGGGTGTTATCCCAGGCGGGGCTGCCCAAGGCCCAGCGCCCACGGCGCCCGTCCCTGATCGACCCGTATCTTCCCTTTATCCTCGACACCCTCAAACAGTATCCCACCCTGACGGCGAGCCGGCTCTACGCCATGGTCCGGGAGCGAGGGTATCAAGGTGGCGAGGATCACTTCCGCCATCAGATATCTCACTACCGCCCCCGGCCCCAGCCGGAGGCCTATCTGCGCCTGAAAACCCTGCCGGGGGAGCAGGCTCAAGTGGACTGGGGGCACTTCGGCAAGGTCCGTATCGGCGACGCGCAGCGCCCACTCATGGCCTTTGTGATGGTGTTGAGCTGGTCACGGCAGATCTTCCTGCGCTTCTACCTCAACCAGCAGTTGGCCAACTTCCTGCGGGGCCATGAGGCCGCCTTCCAGGCCTGGAACGGCCTGCCGCGGGTGCTGCTCTATGACAACCTCAAGAGCGCGGTGCTGGAGCGCCGGGGAGAGGCCATCCGCTTCCATCCGACCCTGCTGGAGTTCGCCGGCCATTACCGCTACGAGCCGCGCCCGGTCGCGGTGTACCGAGGGAATGAAAAGGGCCGCGTGGAGCGGGCGATCCGCTATGTACGGGATAACTTCTTCGCCGCCCGTTCGTGGCGGGATCTGGAGGATCTCAATGCCCAGGCCCAAGCCTGGTGCCTTGGCCAAAGCGCGGACCGTCCCTGTCCGGAAGCACGGACCATGACGGTGCGTGAGGCTTTCGAACAGGAACAGCCCCGTCTGCTGACCCTACCGGATAATCCCTATCCCACCGAGGAGCGGGTCGAGGTGAAGATCGGCAAAACCCCCTATGCCCGCTTCGACCTGAACGACTACTCCGTTCCCCACGGCTTCACGCGTCGGCTGCTCACGGTGCTTGCGACCCCGCAGAGCGTGCGGGTACTCGACGGCGCCGAGGAGATCGCCCGTCATCCGCGCTGCTACGGCAAGGGGGAGCAGATCGAGGATCCGGCCCACATCAAAGCCCTGGTCGACGCCAAGCACCAGGGGCGCCACCACCGGGGCCAGGACCGGCTCGCCCATGCTGCACCGGCCAGCCGTCAGTTGCTGATCGAGGTGGCCGAACGCGGCGGCAACCTTGGCTCCACCACGGCCGCCCTGCTGCGTCTGCTGGAGAGTCACGGCGCCAGCGAGCTGGAGCTGGCGATCGATGAGGCCCTGCAGCGCGGTGTGCCACATCCCAATGCCGTGCGCCTGGCCCTGGAGCGGCGCCGGGAGCAGCGCCACCAGCCGCCCATCCTGCCGGTGGCGTTACCGGCGAACCAGCGCGTACGCGAGCTCGCCGTGCGCCCGCACGCCCTGGACACCTACGATCAACTGCAACAGGAGCAAGCCCATGACGACAGCCAAGACGCCAGTGAATAACCCGGAGGCCCTTCAGGCGCGAGCCCTGGCCCTCAAACTCTATGGCCTGCTGGCCCACTGGGAGGAGCTGCCGGACGAGCCGGGCTGGGTGGATACCCTGTTGAGCTGGGAGGAAACGGAGCGCCAGCGTCGCAGCCTGGAGCGCCGGCTGCGCAATGCCCGCATCGGGCGCTTCAAGACCCTGGCTGACTTCGACTGGTCGTGGCTGACGCGTTGCGATCGCGAGGCGGTCGAGGACCTGATGGGGCTGGAGTTCCTGAGCGAAGCGGCCAATGCGGTTCTGGTCGGCCCCAATGGCGTGGGCAAGACCACAGTGGCCAAGAACATCGCTTACCAGGCGGTGATCCGGGGCCACACCGTGCTCTTTACCACCGCCGGGCAGATGCTCAATGAGCTGGCCGCCCAGGATGGGGACAACGCCCTCCGGCGCCGGTTGAAGAGCTATGCCCAGCCACAGTTGCTGGTCATCGACGAGGTGGGGTACCTCTCCTACAGCAACCGCCATGCGGATCTGCTGTTTGAGATCGTCAGCCGCCGCTACGAAGAGAAGTCGACACTGATCACCACCAACCGACCGTTCTCGGAATGGGGAGAGTTGTTCCCCAATGCCTCCTGCGTCGTCTCGCTGATCGACCGCCTGGTGCATAACGCCGAAATCATCCCCTTCGAGGGCGAGTCCTACCGGCTCAAGGAAGCCAGGGAGCGCTCGGAGCAGCGCAAACAACAACGCCGTGCCGCACGCAAGCAACGCTAACCCTGCGGCCAATCACCGAGAAGGAGACACCGATGCCAACCCTACGAATCCCGGAATACTGGAGCGCCCAACAGGCGCTGGCGGTTTATGAGTTCGTTGATGAGTTACGGGAGCTGATCTGGAGTGCCTATGGAATGGAGATACAAGCTCAGCTCCAAG
The DNA here is from genome assembly GCA_034189745.1 of Pseudomonadota bacterium. Taxonomy (GTDB): domain Bacteria; phylum Pseudomonadota; class Gammaproteobacteria; order Pseudomonadales; family Balneatricaceae; genus Marinobacterium. The sequence goes on along the minus strand of JAXHUI010000103.1, from coordinate 390 downwards.
CGGAGCAGGTCACCGAAGAGGAGGGCTTCGACGACGATCTGAACTTCTAATCCGAGGAGGCCGTGGGGCGGCAGCATAGCCTCACGTTGCCTCTGGGGAGTTCACCGTTTATGCGCACGTTTACGCAGCCGCTAACACGAGGTCAGGGTCATCGCTAGCAAGGATATTAGATTAGAGAGGTGCGAGCAGTTCAAGGGGGCCATTCAGTCTATGGCGTTTCGCGAATCCTAGTAGGACCATGAAGCTAAGCATCAAAGATTGGTGTCTGGTTTAAACAAAAGCGAACATTCGCACAGGATCCAATTCGTGCCCATTTTCCCTCCTCGGATTAGAGAAATTCTTTTCCTCTGAGAGTTTTGAAATGCGTTTCGAATCCGGATATCTAAAGTG
>JAXHUI010000102.1:0-3811 GCA_034189745.1 Pseudomonadota bacterium | reverse complement strand
GGCTGATCAGCCAGGCGCTACGAAGCAAGGGCTAACCGATCCGGTGGGGCGGAAGCTCAAAGCCTACTACCCGCCCGCCCCGGAGGCGGACCTGACCGTTATAGCGTTCATCCCCGGTTGCAGTGAAGCTGAACCGGTAACAGCGCTCCAGTTCCAGACGCCCATCGGGCGCTCGTCTGGGCGTCATCCGTTGCAGGGCGATGGTTTCATCCAGCAACTGCAGATCCAGTTCCCGGCAATAGGCCCTGACCTGCCGCGTGGCATGTTCACGTACTTTCAGGTTTTGCCACCATGCCAGGCACAGACAGGCGGTAACTGCCAGCCAGAACAGATCGGACAGCTCAATCCACATCGGGGTCTCCTTCAGAGTCCCCATCATACCAGCCGACCCGGTAAAAATAACGCGGCTTAATTGGTAGGTGAAAATACTTGATTAAAATGCTAGGTTAAAGCTGTCGGATATTACACGGGGGTGATCATGTCCTATCTGAAGAGTCTTGAGGGGCTGGTATTTGACAACAGCTATGCCCGCCTGCCACCGCATTGGTTTGTGCCGACAGCGATCCGTCCGCTGAAACGGCTCCACCTGATCAGTTTCAATCCACCGGTGGCGCGTCAGTTGGGATTGGACCCCTGCGGGGTCAGCCCGACCGAACTGGCGCGGGTGTGCGGCGGTGAAATCGACTGGCCCGGCAGCGAGCCGCTGGCGATGAAGTACGCGGGCCATCAGTTTGGCAGTTACAACCCGGAGCTGGGGGATGGGCGCGGCCTGCTGCTGGGGGAGGTGATCGGCCCGGCGGGGGAGCGGCTCGATCTGTACCTCAAGGGGGCCGGCAAGACCGCTTTCTCCCGTTTCGGCGACGGTCGTGCCGTGTTGCGTTCCAGTATTCGCGAATACCTTGCTTCGGAGGCGATGGCGGGGCTGGGCATCCCGACCACCCGGGCGCTGTGTCTGCTTGGCAGTGAGGAGTACACCCTGCGCGAGGGGATGGAGCCCTGTGCCATGCTGCTGCGCGTCACCTCCAGCCACATCCGTTTTGGACATTTCGAGCACTTCTATTACCGCGGTCAGCATGAGGATCTGCGCCGTCTGGCCCACTACTGTATCGATCGTTACTACCCGCAGCTGGCCCTGGCCGAGCAGCCCGTGGCGGAGATGTTTGCCGAAGTGGTCCGGCGCAGTGCCGAGTTGGTGGCGCTGTGGCAAACCTACGGCTTCGTCCATGGGGTGCTCAATACCGATAACATGTCGATCATCGGCGAAACTTTCGACTATGGCCCATTTACCTTCATGGATCACTATGAGCCGGACCATTTGGCCAACAAGAACGATCATGCGGGCCGTTACGCCTTTTCCCGGCAGCCCTCCATTGTGTTGTGGAACCTGGCCGCTCTGGCGCAGGCACTGCTGCCGCTGGTTGAACGCGCAAGGCTGGAAGCGGAACTGGATCGTTTCGAGCCCCTTTATGCGGCGGCACAGTTGAACCGGATGCGGGCGCGGCTGGGCCTGCAAACCACTCGTCCGGAGGATGCCGACTTGATCGCCAGGCTGGAGGCGATCTGGACTGAGCAGCGGATCGATCACACTCGCTTCATGCGCCTATTGTCTCAGTGGCAGCCGGGCGATGCCCGTTCGCGCGATGCCTTGCTGGCACTGAGTGCCCAGCCGGAGGCGGTGGTGGCTTGGCTGCGTCGGTACCAGCTACGCCTGGAGCAGGAGGCGGCCAGCACACCGATCCGTCAGGCCCAGATGCGCTCGGTCAATCCGCGCTTCATCCTGCGCAACTACATGGCGGAGGAGGTGATCCGTGAGGCGCATCAGGGTGATTACCGTCCGCTCAATGCCCTGTTGCCGGTGCTGCGCCACCCGGGTGATCAGCACGACCGATTCAGTGGCTACGCCGAGGCTCCCCCGGAGTGGGCCGAGGCGATCCATCTCACCTGCTCCTCCTGAAGACCGGGGCGCGGAGGCTGACAGAGAACCCTATTCCCTGTAACTTATGGGCCTTAAATCGAGGCGCTGAGTCACAGGTCCGAGCATGGAAAAACTACTGCCGCTGATCCAACACCACTGGCTGAATGGGTTTGCCATCGGCTGGTTTCTGCTCTGCTTTCGGGGCTATATGTATTATTCCGCCCGCCGCGCCCGGCACACCGTCTGCCTGGTCAGCATTCTCCATCTCTATCGCACCGAATGGATGCTGCGCATGATGACCCGCGAGGTGCGTATCGCCGATACCACCGCCATCGCCAATCTCGAGCGCACGGTTGCCTTTTTTGCCTCCACTACCATTCTCGTGCTCGCGGGGCTGATCACGGTGATGAACTCCGCCGAAAAGGCGATCAATCTGGTGCAGAATCTGCCGTTTGTCAGCGTCGCCACCCGCCAGGAGTGGGAGCTGAAACTGCTGCTGCTGGTGGTGCTGTTCATCTACGCCTTCTTCAAGTTTACCTGGAGTCTGCGTCAGTATGGGTTTGTATCGGTGATGGTCGGGGCGGCGCCGGTGCCGGCGGAACAGCCATCGGAAAAACAGGTGCGGGCCCATGCCGAGCGCATCGCCACCATGGCCTCCTTGGCGGCAAATAACTTCAACCTCGGTCTGCGCACCTATTACTTCAGCATCGCGGTGCTGGGGTGGTTCATGAACGCCTGGGTGTTTGTGCTGCTGACGGCGGTGATCGTCTTCGTGCTCTATCGACGGGAGTTCACCTCCTCGACCCTGCGCACCCTGACCATGAGCAGCGGTGGCGAGCAATGACGGGCCCGGTGAGCGCCCGTCTGGCCCCGCTGGTGCCCGATGCGGCCAGCCGGTATCCGCATCGAGCGATAACCGCTTGAAATTCCGAAGCAGGGCCCCCATATCCACGCCGTTGAACGTTCCTTTTCGGAGATAGAGACGCCCACCATGAGTACAGAAACCCAGCAAGAGACCCTTGGTTTTCAGACAGAAGTCAAGCAGCTTCTGAATCTGATGATCCATTCCCTCTATTCAAACAAGGAGATCTTCCTGCGGGAGTTGATCTCCAACGCCTCGGATGCGTCCGAAAAACTGCGTTTTGAGGCGCTACACAACGACGCGCTCTACGAGGGCGATCCCACGCTGGATATCCGTATCGAGTTTGATAAAGAGGCGGGAACGGTCAGCATCGAAGACCGCGGAATCGGCATGAACCGGCAGGAGGTGATCGAGAATCTGGGGACGATCGCCAACTCGGGCACCGCCAGTTTTCTCTCCAGGCTCACGGGAGATCAGGTCAAGGATAGCCAGTTGATCGGTCAGTTCGGGGTCGGCTTCTATTCCGCGTTCATCGTGGCCGAGCGGGTCGATGTCTATAGCCGTCGCGCCGGTGAGCCGGCGGAGAACGGTGTGCACTGGTCCTCCTCCGGTGAGGGTGAGTTTACGGTTAGCCGCATCAATAAACCCACCCGAGGCACCCGCATCGTTCTCAAGCTCAAAGAGGATGAAAAGGAGTTTGCCGATGGCTGGCGGTTGCGCGCGCTGGTGCGCAAGTATTCCGACCACATCGCCATCCCGGTGAAAATGCTGCAAGAACGGGCGGCGTCAGAGGAGGGCGAAGCGCAGCAGGAACAAGCAGCGGAATTTGAAAACGTCAACACCGCCACCGCGCTCTGGACGCGTAATAAATCGGAGCTGACCGAGGAGGAGTATCAGGAGTTCTACCGGCACATTTCGCATGACTTTGGCAACGCGCTGACCTGGTCACACAACAAGGTGGAGGGCAATCTGGAATATACCAGTCTGCTCTACGTGCCTGAGAACGCCCCCTACGATCTCTGGAACCGTGACGC
>JAXHUI010000101.1:0-3836 GCA_034189745.1 Pseudomonadota bacterium | reverse complement strand
ATTTTTGGCACTGCCTGGATTCCATGGATAGTTCTGCAAACCTTGACCGCCGCACCTGCTGGGGGATGTTTCTGCTGTGCATGGCCGTGCTGATGTACGAGCTTCTGCTGACGCGCATCTTCAGCGTGCTGATGTGGTACCATTTCGCCTCCATGGCCATCTCCCTGGCCTTATTCGGGCTTGGAGCCGCGGCCCTGACGGTGGCCCTTGCGCCGGGGTGGTTTCCGCCCGGCCGCACGGCGTCGCTGGCGGCCCGCTGCGCCGCATTGTTCTCGCTGGCGGTGACGTTTTTTTTCGGGATCTTCGTTGCTTTTCGCCTCTGGCCGCGTTTCGGCTACACCGTTCTCTCCTTTTTCCATCAACCCTATTATCAGCCCTTTCAACAGGGGCACACGACGGGGATCGACGGCACGATGCTGCTGGCGCTGGCGGGACTCTACCTGCTGACAGCGCTGCCTTTCTACTTTGCCGGCCTGTCGGTGACTCTGCTGCTGTCACGCCATCTCAAAGGGATCAATCGCCTTTACTGCTGGGATCTGCTGGGGGCCGGCGCCGGCTGCCTGGTCATCATTGCACTGCTCAAGGCTCTTGGGGCGATCACGGCGTTGCCCGTTCTGGCAATCGTTGGGGCGGTGGCGGCGCTGTTGTGGCTGCCCCAGGGTGAGGCGCGAGCTGTGCGGTGGGGCGTTGCGTTTCTGCTGCTGGTGCCGGCGCTGCTGGGAATGGGCAATTACGTGTTCGATTTTGCCGGCATCCGCTTCGCCCGCGGCCGCTATGAGCCCAACATGCAGTGGCACGCCTGGAATTCCTTTTCCCGCGTGGCGGTCTATCCTTCGCAGGGTCAGGAGATGGAGCGCGCCTGGGGACTGTCGCGCACCTACCGGGGACCGATCCCGGAGCAGCTCGGCATGGTGGTGGACGACACCGGCTACACCAGCATGTTTCGCCGTGACGATGGGCGGTTCCGGGAGTTTTTCCGCTCCAATGTCATTGGCCTGGCCTATGCGCTGCGGCCTGAGGCAGAGGCGCTGGTGATCGGTCCCGGCGGCGGCAAGGACGTGCTGGTAGCTCTGTCGCGGGCGGCCTCCCATGTCACGGCGGTGGAGGTCAACCCGTTGATTGTCGAAGCCGTCAATGAGCGCTTCGGCTCATTTACCGGCGCGCTCTACCGCGACCCCCGGGTGCAGTTGGTGGTCGACGAGGGACGCAGCTTTATCCGCCGCACCAGTGACCGCTACGACGTGATTCAGGCCAGCGCTGTATTCGGGCGCATGGCCCCGGCGGCCGGGGCGTTTACCCTTTCGGAGAACAACCTTTATACGGTGGAGGCGTTCCGCGATTACTGGCAGCGCCTGACGGACGAAGGGATTCTGACCATCTCACGCTTCATCTTCGAGCGTGAAACTCTGCGGCTGGTCTCCCTCGGCCTGGAGCTTCTCTCGCGGGAAGCGGTGGCCGATCCCGCTGCGCACATGGTGGTCATCAAGGAGCGGGGACTGGCCAACTTCATGCTCAAGCGCACCCCCTTCACGGAGCAGGAACTCGATCATCTGCGCCAGTTGTCGCGGCAGCTGGAGTTCGACATCGTCTATATGCCGGATCGCCGCGACGGCGACAGTGTTTTTCACGCCCTCATCGCCAGCGGCGGCAGCGATGCTTTTCATGCCGAATTTCCTTTCGACATCCGCCCGGTGGACGATGACCGGCCCTTTTTCTATTACATGCTCAAGCCCCCTGATTTTCTGGATCTGTTTGCTTTCGCGCCCGACAGCCCCTTTGAGGATCGGGCCATATTGACGCTGCGCAATCTGCTGATCGTCGTGACGGCCGCGGTCGGTGTGGTGCTGATCGCGCCTCTTCTGCTCTGGCGCCGCGGCGAGCTGACAAAAGCCGGCACCCTGATGCGGCTGCTCTATTTTGCCTGCCTCGGATTAGGGTTCATGCTGATCGAGATCGGCCTGCTGCGCCGTTTTACCGTCTTTCTCGGCCACCCGATTCATGCCCTGGCGGTGGTGCTGTTTTCTCTGCTGGTTTCCGCCGGGTTCGGTTCTCTGACGGCAGCCCGCTTCCCGACTCAGCGCCTGCAGCGCCACCTGATCGGTCTGCTCTCGGCACTGGTTTTGCTTTTCATCCTCTATATACTGGCTCTGCCGCCGATTTTGACTTACAGTTTGGCACTCTCCCTGCCGCTGCGCGTCCTCATTGTTGTGGTGCTGCTGACGCCGCTCGGTTTCGTGATGGGGATGCCGCTGCCGCTGGGAATGCGCATGTTTCACCGGGACAGCGAGACGGTGGCCTGGAGCTGGGGAATCAACAGCGCCACCAGCGTCTTCGGCGCTGTTTTCGCGACCGTGCTGGCGATGAATGTCGGCTTTACCTGGACGCTGCTGGTCGGCGTTGCCATCTATCTGACCGCGTTGGGCGCGGTAGCTGTTCGTTGCTGGGTCTGAAATTCGGAGAATCACCCTTGAAGAGATGGATTTTTTTGAGCCTGCTGCTGTTCTGTCTGCCGGGATGCACACCCTCGGGAGAGACGGGTGTGGAAGGACGGCTTCTGATCGAGGATCAGGCGGCTGCGGGCGCGGCCCTCGAGGTCTACCTCAGGGATGAACAGGATCGCAGCACCGCACCCTTCGCCGTGGCGACTGCGGACGACGGGGGACGCTACCGGCTTGATCTGCCGCCGGGGCGCTATTTTCTGATCGGCCGCAAGCGCACCCATGAGGGTTCGGGGCCCGCCCGCATGTATATGGCCTCCTGTCCCGGCAATCCGGTCGAGGTTGGGGACGGCCGCCTGCAGGTGCCGGCTTTTTCTCTGGTTGAAATGGGGCGCGGCCGTGCCCTGGTGCCCGATCCCGCCACCGGCGTTGAAGGACGGGTGACGGCGGACGGGGAGCCTGTCGACGAGGCTTATGTCTACATCTATACCGAAGACGCCACCGACCTGATGGGGCCGTCCTACAGCGAGGCGGTCCGAACCGATGAGCAGGGCTTCTACCGGGTGGACCTTCCTGCGGGGCGCTATTTTGTCGCCGCGCGCAAGCGGCTCGACGGCGGCCGCCTGGGAGAGCCCGAGCCCGGCGATCTCAACGGCGTTTTCCCTCATAACCCGGTGGAGGTGACCCAGGGGCGCTACGCTGCGCTTGCGGATCTGCCGCTGGCGCCTGTCGATCTGAGGACACGCAGCGATCGTCGATCCCAGGGCAAGTTCAAGCCGACCGGAACCGCTCTGAGCGGGCGGATCGTGGATACGGCGGGTCGCCCCGCGGCCGGTGTCTACCTGTTCGCCTACAGCGACAGCCGCATGACGGGCAAGCCGTCGCACATTTCGGAGGCGACCGGGGATGACGGACGCTTCGTGCTGCATCTCGCCGACGGGGGCACCTGGTTTGTGGGCGCGCGCAGCGCCTACGGCGGTCCGCTGGAGCCGGGCGAGCGGGTCGGCACCTATGACGGACGCTCCGATCATGGGGTGGAGGTGAAACGGGGCCAACGTCTCGACCTGGGAGAGATCCAGGTCAAGGAGGTCTGGTGAGATTCTACCGATGCATTTCCGCGCTGCTGCTGCTGTTTGCCCTTATTCGGCCGGCGGCGGCACTGACTCTTTCCGAGGATACCCACTGGCAGGGACAGCTCTCTTTTGCTGAGACGGTGCGGGTGCAGGCCGGGGTGACGTTGACCGTTGAACCGGGTGCCGAGGTCCGCTTTGAGACCGGCGCACTCGATGTGGCGGGAACCCTGCAGGGGCGCGATGCCCGTTTCTACGGGGAGGGGTGGCAGGGGATCATCCTGCACGGCGGAGCGGACCTGCTGGAGCGGTGCGCCATCAGCGGCGC
>JAXHUI010000100.1:0-3988 GCA_034189745.1 Pseudomonadota bacterium | reverse complement strand
GCGGCCGAGATCGACCGGCAAATCCACCTCGATTACCGCCTCCATCCGAGCAATCTTGCCGCCGCCGGCGAGCCGGTCACGGCCGAACAGCGGCGGGTCTTCGAGGCACGTCTCGAACGTGTAAGCGAGGAGGAGCGCCCCTTTCTGCGCCAGATGTATGCCAATCCGGTGATCAACCAGCGCGCCGCCGGCGGAGGGGAGCGCTGATGGCCGTTTCGCGTCGCCGCACCCCCCTGCTCTATCTGCGCGCACTGCTCTACGCCGCCGGTTTCTATCCGCTGACGATGCTGTACGCCCTCCCCTGTCTGCTGCTCGGCCCCCTGCTGCCCTTTCGCGTCCGGTTCACCTTTTTCACGCTGATCAACTACTTCTATATCGACTGGTTGCGCCTCTGTTGTGGTTTGGGGGTGGCGCTGAAGGGGCGTGAAAATCTGCCCAAAGAGGGCGCCTATGTGGTGGTGGCGAACCATCAAAGTGAGTGGGAAACGCTCTACTTCCAGACGCTCATCCGGCCTCAGTCCGCGGTGCTCAAGCGGGAGTTGCTGCGCATTCCGCTGTTTGGCTGGGCTCTGGCGCTGTTGCGCCCCATCGCGCTGGACCGAAGCAAGCGCCGCGGCGCCTTGAAACAGCTACTGGAACAGGGCGGCCAGCGGCTGGATAGCGGCATTCCGCTGGTGATCTTTCCCCAGGGCACCCGCGTGCCGGTGGGGAAGATGGGCCGGCTCAACAAGGGGGGCGCCATGCTGGCCGTGAGCCGCGGCGTGCCGATCGTACCGGTGGCCCACAACGCGGGCCTTTATTGGCCGAGCAACTCCTTTGTCAAGTATCCCGGCACCGTACAGGTCAGTATCGGCCCTGCGATCCCCACCAGGGGGCGCAGTGTGGATGAGGTCCATGCCGAGGTCACCGCCTGGCTGGAGCAGACCATGCGCGAGCAGGGCAGTCTCGAGCCGGTATGAAAAAACCGCTCCGGGAGCGGTTTTCAGGATTTCCGACAGGGTGGGGCGGCTCACTGCGCGTATTTTTCGAACACCAAAGTGGCGTTGGTGCCGCCGAAACCGAAACTGTTGGTCATGACGCGGTTGAGCTCCACGTTGTCCCTGCGTTCGGTCACAATGGGCATGCCGGCCGCCTCCGGGTCCAGTTGCTCGATGTTGGCCGAGGCACAGATGAAGTTGTGCTGCTGCATCAAAATGGAGTAGATCGCTTCCTGTGCGCCGGTGGCACCGAGGGAGTGACCGGTGAGCGATTTGGTGGAGCTGACCGGCGGCATCCGGTCACCAAAGGTCTGCTTCATCGCTTTCAGCTCCTGAATGTCACCGGCCGGGGTGGAGGTGCCGTGGGCGTTGATGTAATCGATGGGGCCAGCGACGGTGGCCATCGCCTGCTGCATACAGCGCACGGCGCCCTCGCCGGAGGGGGCCACCATATCGTAACCATCGGAGGTGGCACCGTAGCCGGTCAGCTCGGCATAAATCGTTGCGCCCCGCGCCTTGGCGTGTTCCAGCTCCTCGAGCACCAGCATACCGGCGCCGCCGGCGATGACGAAACCGTCACGGTCGGCGTCATAGGCACGGGAGGCTTTCTCGGGGGTGTCGTTGTATTTGCTCGACAGAGCGCCCATGGCATCAAACATCACACTCAGCGACCAGTGCAGCTCCTCACCGCCGCCGGCAAAAACGATATCCTGCTTGCCGAGCTGGATCTGCTCCATGGCGTTGCCGATGCAGTGGGCGCTGGTGGCGCAGGCGGAGGTGATAGAGTAGTTGACCCCCTTGATCTTGAAGGGGGTCGCAAGACAGGCGGAAACGGTGGAGCCCATGGTGCGGGTGACCCGGTAGGGGCCGACACGGCGCACCCCCTTGGTTCGCAGGAGATCGGCCGACTCGACGATATTGGCGGAGGATGCGCCACCCGAGCCGGCGATCAGGCCGGTGCGCGGGTTGGAGAGCTGATCTTCGCTCAGGCCGGCCGCCTCGATCGCCTGCTGCATGGCAACGTAGGCATAGGCGGCCGCATCGCCCATGAAGCGACGCAGCTTGCGGTCGATCAGACCGTCCAGATCGATCTCCGGCTTGCCTGCCACCTGGCTGCGGAAGCCGAGTTCTTTGTATTCCGGCTGAAAGGTGATGCCGGAGCGTCCCTGTTGCAGTGAGTCCAGAACTGATTCCAGATCATTTCCCAGGCAGGAAACGATCCCCATACCGGTCACAACGACGCGTCGCATGTGTAGCCTCTCTTCAGTCGATCAAAGTTACTGTCTTGTTGTTTGGCAAGGTCCATCGGATCGGGGCCCGGTTTCAGAAGTTGTCCGTTCGCTGGAACAGGCCGACACGCAGGTCTGTGGCAGTATAGATGGTGCGACCATCCACAGACAGTGAACCATCGGCGATCCCCATCACCAGCTTGCGCTCGACGACGCGTTTGAGTTCGATCTGATAGGTCACCTTCCTGGCGGTGGGCAGCACCTGGCCGGTGAATTTGACTTCACCGGAGCCCAGCGCCCGTCCCCGTCCCTTGTTACCGCGCCAGCCGAGGAAAAAACCCACCAGTTGCCACATGGCATCGAGACCGAGGCAGCCCGGCATGACCGGGTCTCCCGGGAAGTGGCAGGCGAAAAACCAGAGGTCGGGGTGGATATCGAGCTCGGCGATGATTTCCCCCTTGCCATAGCGACCACCATCGGCGCTGATGCTGGTGATGCGATCCAGCATCAGCATGTTGCCGACCGGCAACTGCGCGTTGCCGGGGCCGAACATCTCGCCATAGCCACACTTGAGCAGCTCTTCGCGTTCAAAGGAGGAGGGTTTAGTCATAGAAATCAGTATATCCAGGGCAGTTCATAAAAGTTGCCCGATTATACCGATTCGACCAGCTGCAGGCACGGCCTGTGTGTTCTTATTTGAGCGTTGGCGGCCCAGGGGGGGGTGGAGGTTCTCGCGGGTTATCAGCGGTTGCGCTGGGTCGCCTGCTGCGCCAGGGTGGTGAGCGTATCGCGAAAGGAGCTTGCCGGCAGGTGATCGAGGGCCGAAATGGCGCGCTCGATCTCGGCCTCGGCCCGTTGGCGGGTGTAGTCGACCGCGCCGGTGCGCCGCACGATCTCCAGCACCGGTTGCAAATCGTTCAGGCCGCCTGCGCGAATGGCGCTGCGGATCAGTTTGCGCTCATCTTCGCTGCCCACCCGCATGGCGTAGATCAGCGGCAGCGTGGTCTTGCCCTCGGCCAGGTCGTCACCGACGTTTTTGCCCATGGTGGCGCTGTCGGAGAGGTAGTCCATCAGGTCGTCCACCAACTGAAAGGCGATCCCCAGATGGCGGCCGTAGAGGCGCAGGGCATCCCGCGCTTGTGTGCTGGCATCGGCCAGAATGGCGCCGGCCTCGGTGGCGGCGGCAAACAACATCGCCGTCTTGCTGAGTATGACCTGCATGTAGGACGCTTCCGTGGTGTCCGGGTTGCGCTGGTTCAGCAGCTGTAACACCTCGCCTTCGGCGATCACGGTGGTGGCATCGGAGATGACCTGCATCACCTCTATCCGATTGATCTCGACCATGATCTGGAAGGCGCGGGAGTAGAGAAAATCACCCACCAGCACGCTGGGCGCATTGCCCCATTTGGCGTTGGCCGTGGCGTTGCCGCGGCGCAGCTCAGAGTTGTCCACCACGTCGTCGTGCAGCAGGGTGGCGGTATGGATGAACTCGATCACGGCGGCCAGCGGGATATGCCGCTCCCCCTTGTAGCCGCAGGCGTTTGCGCTCAGCAGCACCAGCAGCGGACGCAACCGTTTGCCCCCGGCGCTGACAATATAGTGGCCGATCTTCTCGACCAGGGGCACGCTGGAGCCGAGGTTGTTGAGGATATAAGCGTTGACCGCCTCGAACTGTGGTTCTATGGCCGGATTGAGCTGGTGTGGCTGCATGGGTGAGGTTCTGTGTGAGCTGGACACCCGCCGCATGCTAGGCGGGCGGGTCGGAGGTGTCAAGCGGCGCGA
>JAXHUI010000010.1:0-52180 GCA_034189745.1 Pseudomonadota bacterium | reverse complement strand
TCCCCTGGCTCAGGCTGCCGAGGCTATGGGTTGCCCGTAGTACACTGGTAATCAAGGGGTTGGTGGTACCGGCTCTGATTGTAGGCTCTTCGTCACAGAGGGTGGAGTTACTTCCTTCCTTGATGAACACTATCCGCGCACTCCGATAGCAGGTGGCCTACATGAACGACCACCAGATTTTGGCATTGGGACTGGGGCGTTACGATCTGGATATCTTTACCGCCAACCAGACCGGGCAGGACTTTTCCCGTGCCTCAAAGAGGCTGAAGAACCTGATGGATTTTATCGGGCAAAAAGCGCACGCCTGAACCGTCCAAGCGCGGCGGTAACCATGACCAGGATGGGTGATGCGCCCGCCGTCTGGCTGAGGCTGATGGCGCCCATGTTGCCGTTGCAAACGGCAAGGTTGCGGGAATGGGGATACGGCTGTGGGTGGTGGGCTCAGGGGTCAGTCATCGTTTTTTCTTTTTTTCACAAACTTCTTCAACGCCTCCTTCTCTTCTGCATCGAGCCAGGTGTTTACCCACTCGCTGATATCTTTCCGCTTGTTTGGCAGGGTGCTCCAGGTTTTGTAGGCCCGGAGATGTTTTTTGTTGACGGTCTTCTTGCCACCGTCGACATCGAGACATTTGTTGGGGAAGGTATCATCGGTCATGAACTTTCTGTCAACCCACCATACAACGTACCCTTTTTCGTCCTTTGCGATATTCATATCGACCACCAATAGTGAATCAAACCGTCACATCCAAACAGATGTTTTTTACAACCCGATGAACACCAGCGCGCATGGAGCGGGCAAAAGGTGCGCGTTTATCCTCCACCGGCCAGCTATGGTGGCCCCCCTGCCGCCGTTGGCAGCCTCGCAGCGGGCGCGTCGCTCGGCTACTTCCGGTAACGGCACCAGCTCTGGGTTATGGCCGCTGTTTTTGGCCTGACAGGGCGGATCATCCCCCTTACGCTGTGCGCAGAGGCAGGAGGAGATCACTCCACGGCTCCGGGAAGGCGATAATGGCAGCAAGCGTAGCATGGATGGCGCTGTTTTTGATCCCGCTCAAACTCAGGCGGTTGGTGGTTCTGCTGGTAGTGGTGCGGGGCCATCTGCATCCGATAACGCGTGTGTTTATGGCTGGTGACGGGACGCACAGTCACTTCCGGCAGCGACTGAGCCGAAAAATCGTTGAGTTCATGCCACCTGTTAAGCGGGTTATCGCGGGCTTGTCCAGCGGAAGCGGATAACACTTTGGATTCTCAAGAAAATCATGGAGCACACATTGGCCCTGCAACCGGGGCCAGCGCCGCAACGCGGGGATGGCGCCCGGTCAGGCCGTGGCCATCGGCGGAACCTTCGGCTCATCGGCAAAGCCGTTCTCCTCGCGAATCATGCGGATAAACTCTCCAATCAACTCAGGATCGAACTGCCCTTGGTCCTGCTCCGCGACCAGGATACGCAACGCTTTTTCGACCGGCATGCCGGGGCGATACACCCGATCACCGGTCATCGCGTCCCAGGCGTCGGCGATGGCGACGATCCGCGCCAGCAGGGGGATCTCCTCCCCCTGGAGTCCATCCGGGTAGCCGGTGCCATCCCAGCGCTCATGGTGCCAGGCCGCTATCTCGGCAAAGGAGCTGAAGCGTTTGAGTGGTCGCATGATGGCGGCGCTCATCACCGGGTGTTTTTTCATCTCCTGGTATTCCTCATCCGTCAGGGCCGAGGGTTTGTTGAGGATGCTGTCATGGATACCGATTTTACCGAGGTCGTGCATCAGCGCTCCCTTCTTCAGCAGTGACAGCTGGTCGGCATCCAGGCCGAGCCGCCGGCCGAGCTTGACGGAGTAGCGCGATACCCGGCCTGAGTGGGCCGCCGTGTAGGGGTCTTTGGCTTCCAGCGCCTGCGCCAGGGCGCTCAGGGTCGCCATATAGGTTCTCTCCTGCTCATGCAGCAGCTCCTGGACGCTGTTGGCCAGATGGTTCACTCCCGCGGCCAGCTGGCCCATCTCATCCCGAGTCGTGACCTCGACCCGGCTATCCAGCTCGCCCCGGGAGAGCGCCTGTACGCAGCGATGCACCCGCTGTATCGGGCCGGTCAGTCGAAAATGGATCAGTCCTCCGAGCAGCAGCAACATCAACAGGCTGCTGAGCAAAATGGAGTTCCACATCGATTGCTCGAATGGGCCATCAAAGCTGCTGATCGCCTTTTTCAGGCCGGTGATGTCGACCTCCGCCTCGATGCCGGTAATGGCCCCGTCGGGCAGCGTCATCGGCAGCAGGTAATCGGCCTTGACGCTGTTGGTGGCGGCCCGATGCTCCCGTGAGGTACCGAGCACCGGCCGCCGCTCGTGGATCACGTTGAAGTAGCTGGAACCGGGCTGCATCTCCTTCTGGCCCCGCTTGGCGCGGCTGTGCGCGAGAATGTTGCCGGCGGCATCGAAGGCGTACAGATCCTGGATATGCAGCTGCCAGCCGAACTCGTTATGGCGGTTGAGGTAATCCACCTCCCCAGCCAGCGCGGCGTCGGTCAATGGCAGCCGCTCCTGTTCCACATTGCGGCGAATCTGATCCAGCAGCAGGTGTATTTTCTGGTCGGCCTGGGCCAGAAATGCCCGCTCGATCACCTCGTCGGTCCAGTGGGACAAAAGGAACCCGTTCAAAACCAGCACGCTGACGGAAAACAGCAGGAAACGGACCGACAGAGGCAACCGGGCGCGCTTTCCCGCCCGCGGCGTGCTCGTTTGCTGCTCGTGTGGATGGTGTGGCATCTCGCTCCCCCGACTATCTACGCACGATTCAGTACACCTACCGACTATGCTCAAATCACATTAAAGCAGCCTTAAACCCCGCTGTACAAAATAAGGCTTTAAGTTTGCTTTAAGCTGCCGGGCGTAGAGTGGCCCCCTGGAGGGAAACGCCCCTGGGCGACGGTTGCGTGCCGCCGGCGGGCCGATCCGAACAGGAAGGGGGTATGGTTTGACCGAGGTGACCCGATGAAACGCTTGCTTGCCATTGTACTGCCGGGCATGGTGGCCCTGACCCTGGTGCTATCACCCACGGTCCTCGCCGGGCGTGATTTCGACCAGGACGAGGCCCGCCGCCTGATGCTCTCCGGCCAGATCAGGCCGCTGTCGGAGCTGATTCTGCAACATCCCGGGCGGTTGGGCGGTCACCTGCTCGATGTGGAGCTGGAAGAGCGCAATGGCCGTTTTGTGTATGAAATCGAGGTGTTGGACCAGGATGGCGTGGTGCGGGAGTTCGATCTGGATGCGTCCAGCGGTGCTGTCATTAAGGAAGAGATCGAGGAGTGAACATGCGAATCCTTCTGGTTGAAGATGATCTGCGGCTGGTGGCGGAACTGAAACCGCAACTGCAGCAGGCAGGGTTTGCCGTCGAAACCGCCCATGATGGGATCGACGCCGAATTTCTCGGGCGCGAGGAGGCGTTCGATGCCGTGATTCTGGATCTGGGCCTGCCCGGCAAGCCGGGCCTCGAGGTGCTGACCGAGTGGCGCAATGCGGGTCTGGACATGCCGGTACTGGTTCTGACGGCGCGTGATGCCTGGCATGAGCGGGTCGATGGTTTGAAGGCCGGGGCAGACGATTATCTGGGCAAGCCGTTCCACGTGGAGGAGTTGCTGGCCCGCCTCGAGGCCCTGGTGCGCCGTCAGCATGGTCACGCCAGCAGCCGTCTGCAGGTGGCCGGGCTGGTGCTGGACAACGACCTGCAACGGGTCACGGATCAGCAGGGGGTGGAACACCCCCTGACCGGACGGGAGTTTCGCCTGCTGCGTTACATGATGCTCAACGCCGACCGGGTGCTGTCCAAAAACGAGCTGAGTGAACACGTCTATGAGGAGGAAGACCTGCGCGACAGCAATGTGATCGAGGTCTATATCAACCGGCTGCGACAGCGGTTCGGCAAACGCTGCATACTCACCCGACGCGGTCAGGGGTATGTGCTGCCGAGCCAACCCGAACACGGCTCATGAAACGCCAGCGCGCCGCCGGCAACGACTCGCTCGAGGGCAAGATTCGGCGCCAGCTGCTGCTGGCGCTGCTGCTGGTGATGGCCGGTCTGCTGCTGCTGCTCCACATCAGTGTCAGCCATCTGACGCAGAATTTTGTCCTCAGCCGCCTGGCCCACGATGCGGAAAGCCTGATCGCCACGCTGGAGCGCGGCGCCGACGGCCAGTGGCAGCTGAACGGGGCCGCGCTGCCGCAGGTGTATCAGCGGGTCCACTCGGGGCACTACTACCTCCTGCGCAGCCAGGGGGTGAACCTGCGTTCACGCTCGCTGTGGGATCTCGACCCGCCGACCCGGATGATGCCGGTGGGCGCCAGCCGCAGTGAGCTCAAACCCGGCGTGGGGGAGCAGCAGTGGCTGATCAGGGAGCAGGGGTTCAGTAAGCAGGGGCAGGATTTTTCACTCTGGATCGCAGAAGATATTGCCGATCTCAGGCAGGAGCAGCGTAAATTTGAGGCGGCGCTGTTGCTGCTGCTGGCGCTGAGCCTGCCCTTGCTGCTGATCCTGCAACGCCGGGTGCTGCGCTCGGGCTTTGCCCGCCTCGAGCCGCTGCGGCAGAGCCTGGCACGGCAGCAGGCGGGTGCCGAGGTCGAGTTCCCGACCGATATTCCCCAGGAGGTGGTCCCCCTGGTCGAAACCATCACCCAACAGCTGCGCCGCTCCGGTGAGCAGACACGCCGCTCGCGGATGGCGCTGGGCAATCTGGCCCATGAGCTCAAACATCCGCTCCAGGAGCTGCAATGGGTCGCACGGCACCATCCTGACCCGGAGCAGAGCGCCCATCTACAGAGGCTGTATCAGCAGCTACATCAGCGCATCGATCGGGAGCTGCGCCGGGCGCGGATCGCCGGCGCGCCGGGGCCGGGGCGGCAGTTCGTGCCGCAGGAGGAGGTGACCCATCTGGTGCGCCTGCTGCGCCGCATCGGTCGAAGTGAGATCGATTTCATATCAGAGCTGCCGCCGGGCGCAATCCCCTTCGACCGAGACGATATGCTGGAGCTGCTCGGCAACCTGTTGGACAACGCCTGGCGACACGCCCGCCAGCGCGTGCAGCTGCGGATACGCCCTCCCGAGCAGCCGGCCGGGCCGTGGTCGATCGTGGTCGAAGATGATGGTGCTGGCGTGGAGAGTGCCGATCTGCAGCGGCTGTCCCAGCGCGGCGTGCGCCTGGATGAACAGGCCGGTGGCAGTGGGTTGGGGCTTTCCATCTGTCAGGCGGTGGCAGAGAGCTATGACGGCGAGCTGCGGTTTGCGAGCTCATCGCTGGGCGGGCTGCAGGTGAAGGTGAGTCTGAAGGCGACCTGAACCGGCGCGGCAGGGGCAACAACAGTGCTGGTTGTACAACGCCAGCCCGTGGTTGATAATGGGCGCCGGGCGGGCGGAGGAATCTCAAGCTCAGGCCAAACCGAAGGCGTGCCCTCTCCCACCCGTCCTGGCGCCGCTCGGGAGCGGGCGGGCGGCACGCTTCTGGATTCTCCTGATCCTGGCAGCCACGGTGCAGCAAGACAGGTGGCGTTTCTCGCCCTGGCAGGCTGCGGCGGTACGGAGTCTTTCGCCTTGCGTTTCCCCTCTTGTGATATTGTCTGCTCGCTGGAGTCATCCATGTTTGCTACTCGCTGGTTCCGATCGATGATCATCCGCCGCTCGAGCGGTGTACTCGGCCTGGCTCTGCTGTTGTCGGCCTGCAGCCACGACCGCTACCTGTTTCTCGAACGCGCCGAGCTGAGTCAGCTGGAGCAGCAGAGCGAGCAGCAGGGGCAGCGTCTCGCTGCCCTGGAGAGACGCATCGAGGAACGGTTCGACGCCGTGGATGGCCAGCAGCTGAGCCTGCTCCATCGCCTCGACCAGCAGCAAGCCCTGCTCGAGGCTCTGCCGCGACAACGAGCACACCTTCTGCCCCCTCAGCCTGCCACCCGTGAGCCATCCACCCGTCTCGGCGGCAAGATGATCGTGGGCGAGACGGAATCGATCTACCTCGCCGACCCGGGGCTGATCTACACCGCACGCATCGACAGCGGTGCTACCACTTCCTCTTTACATGCCACCAACATCGAGCGGTTCGAGCGCGATGGCCAGCCCTGGGTTCGGTTTGATCTCAGTGTGCCCGGGCGTGATGAAACCGTGACCATGGAGCATGAAATCTCCCGCCGGGCCCGCATCATCCAGGCCAACAGCGAAGATTCGGAGCGCCGCATCGTGGTGGAGCTGCCGTTCATGATCGGCGACCACCGGGACCTGGCCGAATTCACCTTGAGCGATCGTGGTCACCTCACCTACCCGGTGCTGGTGGGACGCAACATCCTGCGTGATGTGATGCTGGTCGATGTGGGGCAGGAGTTCGTGACCCAGCTGCCTGAAGGGCTGAACCGGGAAGCAGGAGCCAACACACCTTGAGCCGCCACTCCAAAACACCATTTTTTCTGGCCACCGGCGTGCTGATGCTGGCCGGTATTCTGCTGGCAGCCCTGCGCCACCATCAGCTGGGGGTACCTTGGCTGCCGGGACAGCAACAACCCGTCTGGCTGGTGGAGGCGCGGATCGATTTTCAAGCCTGGGGCGAGCCGGTCACGGTCAACCTCAGCCTGCCGGAGAATCCGCCCGGGTTTGCGGTACTCTCCGAACAGGCCGCCTCGCCCGGTTACGGTTTTGCCATTATCGAACAGGGCCGGGATCGCCGTGCCCAGTGGACCATCCGCCAGGCCAATGGCCCACAGACGCTCTACTTCAAAACCCGGCTGATCGCCTCGACCCATCCCGATACCCGCCCCGCCACCCTACCGGAGGCGGCCAGTGACGTCTTTCTGGAGGGGCCTGACATCGCCGCCGCGCGCGCCCTGATCGAGCTGGCGGGCAGTCGCTCCAGCGGCCCCGCCAGCTTCGCGCGGGAACTGATCGGCCTGCTCAACAGCCCCGCACCGGATCAAAATACACGCCTGCTGCTCGGCAGCAGAAGCCGCGCCGAGGTGCTTTATCTGCTTATTAACTACAGCGGCACACCGGCTCGCATCGCCGAAGGGCTTCGCCTGGAGGACGCCCGTCGGCAGCAGTCGTTGCTGCCCTGGCTACAGGTTTATGACGGTGAGCGTTGGCTCACCTTCAACCCCCGCACCGCCGAACAGGGGGTGCCCGGTGATGTGCTGCTCTGGCGGCAGGAGGCCCGCTCGCTGCTGGATGTGACCGGGGGGCGCAACTCGGTGGTCAGTTTTTCCATGTTGCGTCAGACCGTTCCAGCCCTGCAGATCACCCGCGCCGAGGCGGATGGAGAGGCGTTCGGTGCCTTCAGCCTGCACCAGCTGCCGGTCGAGCAGCAGGGGATGTTCCGTATGCTGTTGCTGCTGCCGTTCGGGGCACTGGTGGTCTGCCTGATGCGGATCGTGGTGGGTATCAAAACCTCTGGAACCTTCATGCCGGTACTGATCGCGGTGGCCTTCGTGCAAACCTCTCTGCTGCCGGGGCTGGCCGCCTTCATCGGCGTCGTTACCCTGGGGCTGCTGATGCGCGGCTACCTCTCCAGCCTCAATCTGCTGCTGGTCGCGCGGATCTCGGCGTTGATCGTGCTGGTGCTGTTCATCACCGCCGCCATCAGTATCATCGGCTACCAGATGGGCTACAGCAC
Organism: Pseudomonadota bacterium; assembly: GCA_034189745.1. Lineage (GTDB taxonomy): Bacteria > Pseudomonadota > Gammaproteobacteria > Pseudomonadales > Balneatricaceae > Marinobacterium. Next base: position 44,550 of record JAXHUI010000010.1, on the reverse strand, counting down.
CGGCATGACGGTGACCTTTTTCCCGATGGTGATCATGGCGTGGACCATCGAGCGGATGTCGATTCTGTGGGAGGAGGAAGGCGCCCGCGAGGTGATCACCCAGGGCGTCGGCAGCCTGCTAGTGGCGGTGGCTGCGTTTCTGGTGATGAGCGCACCGCTGGCCAGCCACCTCAGCTTCAACTTCCCCGAGCTGCATCTGGTGGTGCTCGGGCTGATTCTGTTGCTCGGTCAATATACCGGTTACAAGCTCACCGAGCTGCGCCGTTTTACCCCGATGAAAAGGTACGACTGATGGGCTGGTGGGGCGAGTGGATCAGCCCGGGCCGGCTGAACCGGCTGGGCATCCTCAACATGAACCGGCGCAACATCGATTACATCGCCCGTTATAACGACCGGGGCGCCTTCCCGCTGGTGGACAATAAACTGCTGACCAAGCAGGCGGTGGCGGAGTACGGCGTCGCCACCCCCGCGCTGCTGCAGGTGGTGCGTGAGCAGCACGAGATCGGCCACTTCATGGAGCGGGTCGCCAACTTCGATGGTTTTGCCATCAAACCGGCCAAGGGCTCCGGCGGCAAGGGGATTCTGGTGATCGGCTCGCACCGGCAGGGGCGCTTCATCAAGGCCTCCGGCGCGGAGATCTCATTGCAGGAGATCGAACGGCATCTGTCCAACCTGCTGGCGGGGCTGTATTCACTGGGCGGGGCGCCCGATGTGGCCATCGTCGAGGCGCTGGTGCGTTCCGAGCCGGGCCTGGCACGCCACTCATTTCAGGGGGTGCCGGACATCCGCATCATCGTGTTCAAGGGCTACCCGGTGATGGCGATGCTGCGCCTGGCGACCCGCGCCTCGGATGGCAAGGCCAACCTGCATCAGGGGGCGGTTGGTGTCGGGCTGGACCTCGCCACCGGTCGCGCCTGCAATGCGGTGCAGTTCGACCGCCCGCTGACCCACCACCCGGAAACGGGGCTGGCGCTGAACAGCATCGCGATCGAACACTGGCAACACCTGCTGATCATGGCCAGCAGCTGCCATGAGGCGATCGGGCTTGGCTACATGGGGGTGGATCTGGTGGTGGATGCGCAGCGCGGCCCCCTGCTGCTGGAGCTGAACGCCCGTCCCGGACTGGCCATACAGATCGCAAACGGCAAGGGGTTGTTGCCCCGTCTGCGCGCGGTCGAGGCCCTGCGCCGCCCCCACCTGACCCCCGAAACCCGGGTCGAGTGGGCCATGCAGCAGGCGGGGGCCAGGCCCGCCGAGCGCGGCCCCTCCCCCGCCCCGAACCCAACCCGTGTGAGCTGCGCAGATGAACATGTCCGCTTTTGAAACACTGCTCAACCGTCTGTTCCGACCCGCCATCTACTGGACGATACTGCTGCTCGGCGGCCTGCTGGCCGAGGCCGTGGCGCTCTATTTTCAGTATGCGCTGGACTATGGCCCCTGCGTGCTTTGTATCCATATCCGCCTCTGGGTGGCAGCCCTCATTCTGGTCGCGCTGGCGGGCCTTGCGGGACGGCGCTGTGCCCATCTGCAGAAAATCTGCCAGCTGCTGAACGTGGCGATCGCACTGGGCTTCACGGAGCGTAGCTGGCGCACCCTGGCCATCGAGCGCAACTGGATCGAGAGCAGCTGCAGCCTCGAGTCCGGGCTGCCAACCTGGTTTGCGCCGGACCAGTGGTGGCCCTGGATGTTCGAGATCTGGGAATCCTGCGGCTATACGCCGGAGGTGTTGGGCCACTTGACCATGGCCGAGCTGCTGGCCGGCGCCAGTGTGGTCTTTCTGCCCCTGGCGGCTCTCGGCCTGATCCGCGCGTGGCGCCGCGCCGGCTGACATGTTTCTGCAACAGAGCTCGGGTTCAATGATCCCATGACACATACCGAGGATCAAAACATGAACACCATCCACCTGACGGCGCAGCTGACACAACTGCTCGACCGCGGCTACTCGATCGATGATGTGCGCAACCTGGTAACCGTGCCCCACGAGGTGCTGGAGCAGGCCATCCAGGAACACCGCCTGCGCGAACACGGCCGACGCCACGACCGGCTGCTGCAGGGACAGGCCGAGTTTGCCATGCGCCTTGGCCGGCGCTGAGAGCCCCCGGTGTGGTTTCCGCAGGCTGGCACTGATACAAAGGCCGGGGCAACGACCGATGCCCTATTTACAACGGCGCAAGAGTCGCTTTACACTCTGGCCCGATTCCATGACCTGTCCCGTGCTGCCAACACAACCAAGGAAACCTGCCATGAAAAAAACTCTGCTGGTCACCGCCGCGGCCCTGCTGCTTTCTTCGACTGCCGCCCTGGCCGAGCGTAGCGGTGAAGAGCTGTACAACACCAAATGCTCCGTCTGCCACGTCGCCGGCGTTGCGGGTGCGCCGAAATTCGGAGATGCCGCCGCCTGGGCGCCCCGCGCCGCGAAGGGCCTCGATGGGCTGTTGGCATCGGCCAAGAACGGCCTCAACGCCATGCCGCCGATGGGCACCTGCATGGATTGCTCCGATGAGGAGTTGAAGGCCGCCATCCAGTATATGCTGGATGCCGCCCAGTAAGCGCCCATCGAGGTGAGGCGCTCTGAGCAAAACGGGAGGCGATCGAGCCTCCCGTTTTGCTATCCGATAACCGGCCAACGTCAGCCTACCCGCTCCCCCCTGGCCTGCAGATCGGCGTGGTAGGAGGAGCGCACCAGCGGCCCGCTGGCCACATGGGTAAAGCCCAGCTCCCTGGCGATCCGTTCAAACTCGGCAAACTCCGCCGGCGTCACATACCGCTCCAGCGCCAGATGGTCGCGGCTCGGTTGCAGATACTGACCGATGGTGATCATCTCCACATTATGCGCACGCAGATCGCGCATCACCTCGATGATCTCCGCATTGCGCTCGCCACAGCCCACCATCAGACCCGATTTGGTGCGCACATCCGGGCGCAGGGCCTTGTAGCGCTCGAGCAGCTCCAGCGACCAGTGGTAGTCCGCCCCCGGGCGCACTTTCCGATAGAGCCGCGGCACGGTTTCCAGGTTATGGTTGAACACATCCGGTGGGGTCTGTTGCAAAATCTCCAGCGCCACCTCCATCCGACCACGAAAATCGGGCACCAGCGTCTCGATCTGTATCGCCGGAATCCGCTGGCGAATCTCGCGGATGCAGTCGGCAAAGTGCTGGGCGCCACCATCGCGCAGATCGTCCCGGTCCACCGAGGTGATCACCACATAGCGTAGCCCCATGTCGGCGATCGCCTCGGCCAGCTCACGCGGCTCCTCCGCCGCCAAGGGGTTGGGGCGCCCGTGGGCCACGTCACAAAACGGGCAGCGGCGGGTGCAGATATCCCCCATGATCATGAAGGTCGCGGTGCCGTGGCTAAAACATTCGCCCAGATTGGGGCAGCTGGCCTCCTCACACACGGAGGCCAGTTTGTGTTTGCGCAGCTCCCCCTTGATCCGTTGTACCTCCGCGCTGGAGCCCATGCGAACCCGCAACCAATCCGGCTTGCGCGGCATCGTCTCTTTCTCGGTGGGGATCACCTTGACCGGGATGCGAGCAACCTTGTCGGCCCCCCGCAGTTTGACTCCCTGCCGGGCTCTGGCGCTGTTCTTCTCGGTGGATTCAGCCATTTTGATTCAATCTTCCCGTGTTGATGTGCGGATCACGTCAGTGTAACCCAGTTTTTGGACCAGGCAGGTTACCAGCTCATCGGGTAGCCGTTCCAGATCGGCCTCGGGGGCCAGGCTGCGCACCTGGGTCATCTCGAGCCCGGCGTGGCCGCAGGGGTTGATACGCAGAAAGGGCGCGAGATCCATGTTCAGATTGAGCGCCAGGCCGTGAAACGAGCAGCCCTTGCGGATCCGCAGCCCCAGCGAGCAGATCTTGCGCTCATCCACATAAACGCCCGGCGCGTCCGGTCTCGGGTAGGCCCGGATGCCCCGCGCGGCCAATACCGTCACCACCGACTGCTCGATGAGATCGACCAGGGCGCGCACCCCCAGCTTGCGCCGGCGCAGATCCAGCAGGAGGTAGACGATGAGCTGTCCGGGGCCGTGGTAGGTGACCTGGCCGCCGCGATCCACCTGCACCACCGGGATATCGCCGGGATCGAGCAGATGCTCCGCCCTGCCCGCCTGCCCCTGGGTGAAGACCGGCTCATGTTCCAGCAGCCAGATCTCGTCCCGGCTATCGGCGCTGCGCTCGTTGGTGAACGCTTGCATCCGCTGCCAGATGGGACGATAGGGCTGGAGCCCCAGCTCACGCACAACCAGTTGGTCGGCCTGCGCCATCACAGCACCATCTTCACGCGACCGGTGGCCCGCAGATCGCGGTTCAGTCTCTCCAGCTGCTCCTTGCTGGTGGCAGTGATGCTCAGCCGCACCGAGCAGTAGTTGCCAGCGCCGCTCTCCTGCACGCTGACCCTGTCGATCTCCAGATCGGGGGCGTGGATCTGGACGATCTCGACCACCATTCCCTTGAAGTCCGGCTCATTGTCACCGATCACCCTGATCGGGTAGTTGGGAGCCGGAAATTCGATCTTCGGGGCGTTGGCTTCACGACTCATACGACCTCTCCCGTCATCAGCCGGTGTTGAAAGTGGGTAAACAGGGTAAACATCCGCTGCCACAGTGGCCCCCTCTCACCGTCGGCAACCGGATTGCCGTCGATCTGGAGCACCGGCACGACGCCACGGGTGGAGCTGGAGATCCAGACCTCCTCCGCCGTGGCCAGCTCCTCCGGTCGCAGATCGACCTCCTGGTAGGGGATGCCGTTTTCGGCCGCCAGTTCCAGGATCAGCTCACGGGTGGTCCCCCCCAGTATTTCCGAGCTGCGCTTGGGCGTGTAGATCACCCCCTGACGGACCAAAAACAGGTTGCTGGAGGCGCCCTCGGTCAAAAGGCCGTCGCGCACCAGCAGGGCCTCGTCCGCCCCCGCCTCCCGCGCCTGTTGCAACACCAGAATATTGGGCAGCAAGCCGGTGGATTTGATGTCGCAGCGGTGCCAGCGCAGATCGGCGGTCACGATCGCCTTGCAGCCGGGCACCCGCTCTGGACCCTCGGCATAGATATCGCGGATCGGGGCGCAGCAGGCGAACACGGTCGGCTGCATCCGCTCGTCATAGGCGTGAGTGCGGTAGCCGGCGCTGCCGCGGCTGACCTGCAGATAGACCGACAGATTGCCGCCGCCGTTGTGGCTGACCAGCGCATCCAGAATGGCCGCCCAGTCATGCCCGGTTTCTATCCTGACGGCCCGCAGACTGTAAGCCAGACGGTCCAGATGTTGCTGCAAGCGAAAGCCCACGCCCTGATAGTAAGGGATCACTTCATACACACTGTCGGCAAACAGAAAGCCACGATCAAACACGGAGATTCGTGCCTGATCGGCCGGGAGGTATTCACCGTTGAGATAGACGATTGCTCTGTTCATAACACGCCGCTGCTCACATCAATGATAGATGTGGCAGCATAAACCGGATGCAGGGATTTTGCCTGATCGTTAGCCGATCAGATCGAAAAAGAAGAGCACAATGGCGTGCCAGATCCGCTTGAACAGTCCGCCCTCGGGCACGGACTCCAGCGCCACCAGCGGCACCGACGCCACCGGTTCCCCCTGTAGGCTGACCTGTACCCGACCCAGTCGATCACCCTTGGCCACCGGCGCCTTGATCACCTTGTCCAGCTCGATACTGGCCTCGAGCTGATCGGTCTGACCCCGTGGGATGGTAACGGCCAGTTTTTCAGCCACTCCCAGTCGGATCGTGTCCCGACGGCCGGCCCAGATCTTCTCCTCCCGCAGCATCTGCCCGGCCTCGTAGAGCGGCTGGGTGCGATAGTAGCGGAAGCCGTAGGAGAGCAGTTTCTGGCTCTCCTGCGCCCGTACCTCTTCGCTGCTGCTGCCCATCACCACCGAGATCAGACGCATCCCATCCCGTACCGCCGAGGCCACCAGACAGTAGCCGGCCGCATCGGTATGGCCGGTCTTGATGCCATCCACGCTGTCATCCCGCCACAGCAGCTTGTTGCGGTTCGGCTGACGTATGTTGTTGTAGGTAAAGTATTTTTGCGAGTAGATCTGGTAATGTTGCGGAAACTGGTTGATCAGCGCCTGGCCCAGTTTCGCCAGATCGATGGCGGTGGAGTAGTGCTCCTCCGCCGGCAGGCCGGTGGCGTTGACGAAGTGGGTGTTTTCCATCCCCAGCAGTCGCGCGTGTTGGTTCATCAGGTCGGCAAAGGCCCGCTCGCTGCCGGCAATATGCTCGGCCAGCGCAACCGAGGCATCGTTGCCCGATTGGATGATGACACCATGCAGAAGATCATCCACGCTGACCTGCGTTCCCTCTTGGATGAACATGCGGGAGCCCCCGGTGCGCCAGGCCCTCTCGCTCACCAGCACCTTATCTTCCGGGGCGATATTGCCCTTGGCGATCTCGTACTCGACCACATAGCTGGTCATCATTTTGGTCAGGCTGGCAGGGGGGAAACGTTCATCTTCACGATCGGCGGCGATGATATGGCCCGTATCGGCATCCATGACCAGGTAGGCGCGCGCGGCGATCTGGGGGGGTGCCGGAATCAGTGCCGCAGCGGCCTGAACCGTGGTCACGGCCAGCAGCAGAAGCATCAGAACGGAGAGCGTAAACAGGTATCGAAAAGCAGATCGTTGCGCCATGGTCTCGTTACATCGTGAAAGTGAAATAATGTTGCGGCAGTGACCCGCCGCCCCTATGGATAGAGCCCAACTCTACCCGCCGCTTCCGGGCAAGTCCACCAGGTGTGCGCCCGGAAACCCCGCCGCGTCCAGCTGCTCCAGAATCCACCCCAGGGGGCGGTTGCCGCTCAGCGGACCCAGTTGGACGCGGTAGAGGGTGCGAGCGTCACGCTGCACCGGGCGAACCTGCACCGGCTCCTGCAGCAAGCCGAGCAGGCGTGCGGCGACCGCCTGGGCTTTCGATTCGGTCGAGAAAGCCGCCACCTGCAGGCTGCGCCCGCCGCTCGCCGCCTGTCCGGCCGCGGGTGGAGCGGGTCGCGGCTGGCGGGACTGCGCCAGCACCGCCTCGCTGCTGCCCGGCATAATGGCCTCGACCTCCACCCGGGCGGTCCCGTTTTGCAGCATACCCAGACGGTAGGCGGCGGCGTAGGAGAGATCGATCAGCCGATCGGCATGGAACGGGCCGCGGTCATTGACCCGGACGATCACCTGGCGTCCATTTTCCAGGTTGGTGACCTTGACGAAGCTGGGTAGCGGCAGTGACTTGTGCGCGGCCGTCATCTGGTACATATCGTAGATTTCACCGTTCGAGGTGGTGTGGCCGTGAAACTTCTTGCCATACCAGGAGGCGTTGCCCCGTGCTCGATAGCCCTCCGCACTCGGCAGTACGTAGTAGCGTTTGCCGAGCACCTCATAGGGGCTTTTATTGCCCCAGCGGCTGAGCGGCTCGGAGCGGGGCACCGCGTCGGGCACATGGGCCAGATCCACCACCCGGTCGGGGCCACGGTCCCGTTGCATGCTGTAACGACCGCCGCCATCGCGTGATGCGCAGCCAACCAGGGCTAGGGCAAGTGCCAGCAGCGGCAGCAGCAGCCTGTTCATCTCACCCCTCCTGCGCTTCCCGGGCGGCACGGAGCGCCTGGCTGAGCTCATATACCGCCATGGCATAGAGGCGGCTATGGTTGTAACGGGTGATGACATAAAAATTGTGCAGCCCGAACCAGTAGTGCTCGCCATCCTCCATGGTCAACTCCAGCAGGGTCGCTTTCTGCGTCCGATCGATGTCGCGCCGGGTGGAGATGCCCCGGGCTTCCCACTCGGCCAGGCTAATCTCGGGCTCGAGCCCGGCATTTATCCACTGCGGCTCGGCCGGTTTGTTCATGACCACATTGGAGCGCACCGGCGCGCCGGGTTTCCAGCCATGCTGCTTGAAATAGTTGGCCACGCTGCCGATGGCGTCGTCGGTGTCACTCCAGATGTTGCGCCGGCCATCGGCGTTGAAGTCCACGGCGTAACGGCGAAAGCTGGAGGGGATGAACTGGCCATAGCCGATGGCGCCAGCGTAGGAGCCCACCAGCTCAGTGGGGTCCAGGTTCTCCTCCCGCACCATCCGCAGGTACTCCAGCAGCTGCTCGCGGAAGAACTCCCCCCTGGGGGGATAGTCGAACCCCAGCGTCGCCAGGGCATCCAACACCCGATAGCGCCCCATGATGCGACCATAGCGGGTTTCCACGCCGATAATGGCGACAATGATTTCCGCCGGCACCCCATAGGTCGCTTCCGCCCGCTCGAGGGCCTCCTCATGTTCCTGCCAGAAACTGACACCCTGCTCGATCCGCTTCGGTTCGACGAACAGTTTGCGATACTCCCCCCAGGTCAGGCGCCGCTCCGCCGGGCGCGACATCGCCTTCAAGATCGACTCCTGCCGCCGCGCCTCGGCCAGCAGTTGGCGCACCCGGGCGGCATCGAACCCCTCCTGGGCGAGCCTGGCGACCAGCTCATCGGCCAGCGGGTGAGCCTCGTATCCCGCCGCCGCGTACCCCGAGGCGGTCGCGCCCAGCAGCACGCCCGTCAGCAGCAGTATTCCCATCGCGTTGCGCATTGTGTCTCCCCCTCAGCGGGTCAGCATCTGTTTATGGGTCTTGATGGACATCAGTATGCCAAACCCGGCCATCAGCGTCACAATCGAGGTGCCGCCGTAACTGACCAGTGGCAGGGGCACCCCCACCACCGGCAGCAACCCGGTCACCATGCCGATATTGACAAACACATAGACGAAAAAGGTCAGTGTGATGCTGCCGGCGAGCAGGCGGGAAAAACTCTCTTGGGCCTGCACCGCAATCATCAGTCCACGCGCAATGATCAACAGGTAGAGCGTCAGCAGGATCAACACCCCGGTCATGCCGAGCTCTTCACCGATCACGGCGATGATGAAATCGGTGTGGGACTCGGGCAGAAAATCGAGCTGCGACTGGGTGCCGTGCAACCAACCCTTGCCGGAGAGGCCGCCGGAACCGATGGCGGTTTTGGACTGGATTATGTTCCAGCCCGCCCCCAGCGGATCGCTTTCGGGGTCCAGGAAGGTGAGCACTCGCTGACGCTGATAGTCTTTCATTATGGCCCAGAGCGCCGGCAAGGCGGCGGCGGCAAGGCCGAGGGCGATAAAAATCCAGCGCCAGTAGACCCCCGCAAGCAGAATGACGAACACCCCCGAGGCCGCGATCAGCAACGCCGTGCCCAAGTCTGGCTGCTGCATGATCAACGCGGTGGGAATGGCCAGCAACACCAGCGTACTGAGCAGGTGCCGGAAAGTGGGCGGCAACGGCTGGCGCACCAGCCAGGCGGCGATCATCGCCGGCACGGCCAGTTTCATCACCTCCGCCGGCTGAAAGCGCAGCCCCGGCAGCTCCAGCCAGCGCTGCGCCCCCTTGGCGCCCACCCCGAAAAAGAGCACCCCCAGCAGCAAGCCAACTCCGACCAGATAGCCCAGCGGCGCCAGAAAGCGGTAGGTTCTGGGCTGAATCTGTGCCAGCAGCAGGATCACCGCAAAGCCCGCCCCCATCCTGACGGCCTGGCGCTGCACATAGCCGAGGTCTTGCCCCGAGGCGCTGTAGAGCACAAACAGGCCAAACCCGCACAGCAGCAGCAGCAGCACCAGCAACCAGCCATCCAGGTGGGTATAGTGCCACAGCCCGCCCGGGCGCTGCGGATGCAAGCCACTACCCGGCATGGTGCGTTGAAAATCACGCCCGCTCATGGTTTCTCCTGCAGGTCATTGTGGTAGTCGCCGGTCAGCCAGGCATCCATCACCTCCCGCGCGATGGGGGCGGCGGTGCCCGACCCGCCACCGCCGTTTTCGACCACGACGGCCACGGCGATGCGCGGCTCATCCACCGGCGCGAACGCGATGAACAGGGCGTGGTCACGGTGCCGCTCGGCCAGAGCCTGCGCATCATATTTGGCATCCTGCGCAATGCCCACCACCTGGGCGGTGCCGCTCTTGCCCGCGATACGGTACTGTGCCCCCCGGGCCGCGCGCCGCGCCGTGCCTCTTTCGCCGTGCATGACCGCCACCATGCCATCGATCACATGGTTCCAGTTGTCCGGGTTTTCGAGCACCACATCGGCCGGCTTCGGCTTGCGCTGGTAGATCGGCGGGAACGGCTGCGGCGCATCGCCCGGCGTCTGGACCAGCCCCTGCAGCAGGTGTGGCTGTACCCAGCGGCCGCGGTTGGCCAGCACCGCCGTCGTCGTTGCCAACTGCAGGGGGGTCATCACCAGAAAACCCTGGCCGATGCTCAGGTTGATCGAGTCTCCCGGGTACCAGGGCAGCTGACGGACACTCTCTTTCCACTCCCGGGAGGGCAGAAAAGAGGTGATCGCCTCCGGTAGATCCAGGCTGGTATCCGCCCCTACGCCAAAACGGCCGAGGAAGTCCGACATCGGCTCGACCCCCATTCTGTGCCCCACCTCGTAGAACCAGACATCGCAGGATTCGGCCAGAGCGCGGTTCAGATCGACCCAGCCGTGGCCGCCCCGCTTCCAGTCGCGATAGCGGCGCCCGTTCTGGGTGAGCTGATAAAACCCCGGATCCCAGATCCGTTTCTCCGGCGTGATCGCCTCTGTTTCCAGCGCCGCCAGGGCGATCACCGGCTTGATGGTGGAGCCCGGCGGATAGCCCCCCCGCAGGGCGCGGTTGAACAGAGGCAGATCGATGGAATCCCGCAGGGCGTTGTAATCACGACTGGAGATACCGGTCACGAACAGGTTGGGGTCATAGCCGGGGGTGCTCACCAGAGCCAGGATTTCGCCGCTGGCCGGTTCGATCGCCACGATGGCGGCGCGCTGCCCCGCCAGCAGCGACTCGGAGAACTGCTGCAGACGCAGATCCAGGCTCAACTGCAGGTTCTGCCCCGGCACCGGATCTTGCCGCTCGAGCACCCGCAGAATACGCCCCCGGGCGTTGGTTTCGACCTTCTGGAACCCCACCCGCCCGTGCAGCAGATCCTCATAGAACCGTTCGATCCCCAGCTTGCCGATGTAGTGGGTGGCCGCATAGTTGGTCGGATCGACCTGCTCCAGCTCACGCACATTGATCCGCCCCACGTAGCCCAGCGCATGTACCAGCGAGGCACCGTAGGGGTAGTGTCGGATCAGGTCGGCCTCCACCTGCACACCGGGCAGGCGGTAGTAATTCAGCGAGATGCGCGCGATCTCCTCTTCGCTCAGGTCGAAGCGCAGCGGGACGGTCTCGAACGGCCTGCGCCGCTGCTGTAGACGCTCCTGGAACCGCTCGATGTCACGCTCGCTCAATTCGATCAGCTCGCCCAGCTTGGCCAGGGTGGCGTCGAGATCGTCCACCTCCTCCTTCAGCAGGGTGACCGAAAAGTTGGGCTGATTGTCGGCCAGCAGCACCCCGTTGCGATCGTAGATGAGCCCGCGGCGCGGCGCCACCGGCTGCAGTTGCACCCGGTTCTGCTCCGATATGGCGGCGTAGCGCTCAAACTCCACCACCTGCAGGTAGTAGACTCGCCCGATCAGCACCAGCATCAACAGCAGCACACAGCCAAACGCGAGCACGGCCCGGCTGGTAAAGATGATGCTTTCCTCGGAGTAGTCTTTCAAGCGCTCAAAGAGTGCCATGGTCCGCCGCTGTCTCAACACTATTTATGGTAGGGGTGCCCCTGGAGAAGGGTCCAGGCTCGGTAGAGCTGCTCTGCGAGCACCACCCGCACCAACGGGTGCGGCAGCGTGAGCGCCGACAGCGACCACCTCTGTTCAGCCAGCGCCAGAGCGCGCGGATCGAGGCCGTCCGGCCCGCCGACCAACAGGCTGACGTTGCGCCCCTCCATGCACCACTGCCGGGCTTGGTCGGCCAGCTGCGGCGTCGACCAGGGCTGCCCCCGCGGGTCCAGCGCCACCACCCGCTCCCCCTTGCCGATGGCGGCGAGCATGGCGTCACCTTCACTGCGGATGGCGCGGGCGATCGGTGTGTTCTTGCCGCGCTGCCCCGGCGTCAGCTCCACCAGCTCCAGCCGAAACTCCGGCGGCAGGCGGCGGGCGTACTCGTCATAGCCCGCCTCCACCCAGGCAGGCATCCGGTTGCCGATGGCGAGCAGACGGATTCGCACCCCTCAGCGCCCATCCTGAGCGAGCTCGGCTTCCTCTGCCGCTTCGGCATCCATCTGCCACAACCGCTCCAGATCATAAAAGCTGCGCGCATCCGGCATCATCACATGCACGATCAGATCGCCCAGATCCACCAGAATCCAATCTCCCACCGTCTGACCTTCGATCCCCACAGGCCGCAGACCGGCGGCCTTCACCTTGTCGATCACCTCCTGGGCCACGGAGATCACATGCCGCTTTGAGGTGCCACTGGCGATGATCATGTAATCGGTCACGCTGGATTTGCCACGCACATCGATCTCGGTGATCTCTCGCGCCTTGATCCCCTCCAGTGCATCGCGCACCAGCTCACGCAGTTGCTCAGTTTGCATTAGCGCTTCGTACCCTCTTTTGAGTGATAACCATAAAGTTTGTGCTGCTGGATATAGTGCCACACCGGCTCCGGCAGCAGGTAGCGCGGTGAGCGCCCACTGGCGATCAACGCTCTGATCTGGGTGGCGGAGATCCCCAGCGGGGTCAGCTCCTGAACATGGATCCGTCCGGCCGGTTCGCGCAGCAATACCTGCGGGTCACGACTGCGATGCCGGCGCAGCAGCGCCTGCAACACCTCGCTCAGGTCGCTGTCGGCGTAGCCCGGGCGGGCGATCACCAGAATATGGGCGTAGTCGAGGAACGCCTGCCAGTGGTGCCAATGCTCCAGCGTCTGAAAGGCATCCATCCCCATGGTCATGATGATGGGGCGGCCAAGGCCATGCTCCTGCCGGAGTGATTGCAGGGTCAGTAGGGAGTAGGAGGGCGCGTCCGACTCGATCTCGCGCGCGTCGGCGCACAGCGCCGGCTCGTCCGCCACCGCCAGCTGCACCATCTCGAGCCGCTGTTGCGCTGTGCAGCCGGGCTGGTCCCGGTGGACCGGCTCGCCGGAGGGGATCAGGCAGACCTGTTCCACCCCCAGCCACTGCTGCAGTTCCAGCGCCGTGCGCAGATGACCGTTGTGAACCGGATCGAAGGTTCCCCCCATGAACACCAGCGGCGCCATCAACGGCGAACCTGACCGTCACCCAGCACGATATATTTTTCCGAGGTGAGCCCCTCCAGCCCCACCGGGCCACGGGCATGGATCTTGTCGGTCGAGATGCCGATCTCGGCCCCCAGGCCGTACTCGAACCCATCGGCGAAACGGGTGGATGCGTTCACCATCACCGAGCTGGAGTCCACCTCGCGCAGGAAGGTACGCGCCTTGCTGTAGTTCTCGGTGACGATCGCATCGGTGTGTTGGGAGCCGTGCCGGTTGATGTGGGCGATCGCCTCCGCCATGCCAGCCACAATCCGAATCGACAGAATCGGGGCCAGATACTCGGTGTCCCAGTCGGCCTCGGTGGCCGGGTTCAGTCGCGGCAGCAGCGCCCGGCTGCGTTCACAGCCGCGCAGCTCCACATTCAACTGCTCGAAGTGGTCGGCCAGCTCCGGCAGAATTTCGGCGGCGATGGCCGCATCCACCAGCAGCGTTTCCATGGTGTTGCAGGTGCCATAGCGCTGGGTTTTGGCGTTGATGGCGATGTTCAGCGCCTTGCTGCGATCCGCCTCGGCCTCGATATAGACATGGCAGATGCCATCCAGATGCTTGATCACCGGCACCCGCGCCTCGTTGGCGATACGCTCGATCAGCCCCTTGCCGCCGCGCGGCACGATCACATCGACATATTCCGGCAGCGCGATCAGACGGCCCACCGCCTCCCGGTCGGTGGTTTCAACCACCTGTACCGCCTGCAGCGGCAGCCCCGCCGCCTCCAGCCCCTGGTGGATACAGGCACCGATCGCCTGATTGGAGTGGATCGCCTCGGAGCCACCGCGCAGGATCGCCGCGTTGCCGGCTTTCAGACACAGGCTCGCCGCCTCACAGGTCACATTGGGGCGAGACTCGTAGATGATGCCGATCACCCCCAGCGGCACGCGCATCTTGCCAACCTGAATACCGGAGGGGCGGTAGTTGAGATCACGCACCGCGCCGATCGGATCGGGCAGCGCCGCGACCTGACGCAACCCCTCGAGCATGCCATCGATTCGCGCCGGGGTCAGTTCGAGCCGGTCCAGCAGAGCCGCATCCAGCCCCTTGTCACGGCCGTGCTCCATATCGGTACGATTGGCCGCGGCCAGCGCATCCCGCTGGGCATCGATCGCCGCGGCCATGGCCAGCAGCGCCTTGTTTTTGCGCTCGGTGTCGGCACGCGCCATCAGGCGCGACGCCGCGCGCGCCTGCTCGCCGAGCTGAGTCATATAGAGTGCTACATCCATTATCATCCATCCGCCAGGAGATCGTTGGCTCTCCAGTATAACGCCAGTGACACAAAAGGTCTTTTCCCACACCCCACCTGCAGCCGCGGCCGGCCCAGGCGCGAAGACGCCATCGGCGCCCGTCGCGGGTGTTACTGCTCCCGGGGGAAACCGTTACCGGCCGCAAGGCTTCCACAGGTACACATGGCGCTGAGCATCATCGTCGGATCGGCCACCCCCTTGCCGACAATGTCGTAGGCGGTGCCGTGGGCAACCGACATATGCAGATAGGGGGGGCCAAGAATGATCACACAGTTGCCGGAGAACCCCCAGGTTTTTACCGCAATGTGGCCTTGATCATGGTACATCGCCAACACCATGTCATAGCGCCCCTCGATCCCCTGGCGGAAAACGGAATCGGGGCTCGAAGGCCCCTCCACATCGATCCCCCCCTCCCGTGCACGCGCCACCCCGGGGGCGATCGCTTCCCGCTCCTCATCTCCCGTTGCATGGGGGTTGAGCCCCGCTACGACGATCCGTGGGTTAGGGATACCCCAGCGCTTCATCGCCCCGTCGATCTCTATGAGGGTGTGGTGGATGAGATCGGCGCTGATGACGTCACACACCTGTCGCAGCGGCATGTGATCTGTCAGATGGATCACCCGCAACGGCCCGGTAATGAGCACCAGGTAGCTCTCCCCGGGCACGGGGCTGATCACCTTATGGAGCTGGCCGGCCAGTTTCAGTGAGCCGGTGCTGATCGGCCCCATGATGCTGGCCGCAAAGGTGCCATTGCGCGTTAGTGTGTCGAGCTCATCGAGCCAGATGGCGCTCGCTTCGCCGGATCGGGCGCTATCCTCACCCAGCGGCAGCGGCTCTTTCAGCGCCCCGCTGTCGATGATATCGATCACCCCGGGGTCATCGCTGGGCAGCTCGTCGGGGCGCATGGTGCGCACCTTCGCCTTGACTCCGGTCATCTCCAAGGCGCGCTCCATCACGGCGGCGCTGCCAACGAGAACGGGGATCGAGTACTCATGTACGCGCCCCGTTGCCAACGCCTTGGCGATCACTTCAGGGCCGATACCGCCCGGATCACCAATCATCGTACCAACCACCAACCGCTGCGCCTGTGCTTCTGTATTCATTGTTATTATCTCCCTCACTCCCCCGCGGGGGCCTGGATTGCCTAACTGCCCAACTGCAAAGATCAGGCAATGGTATTTGCACCACCCCCACCCTTCAACTTTTTTCTCACCGTTTGGACCTGCCCGGCGATCAGCACGGCGTCCGCTTCCCGCTGTGCCCCCGAGTTGATTGTTGCTATCATCGCGGAACCGTTATCCGCTATCAGCCAACCGGTACCAACGCCCCATGCAGCCACACGCCGACAGCCGCCCCCGTATGCTCTCCCTGCGCGCCCTGCTCTCGGTGGCCCTCATCCTGCTGCTGAGCCTCTCCCTCGCCGGCATGTTGGAATACCTGCGCAGCCGTGAGCTGGCCCGCCAGCAGGCCGACGAGGTGGGGCGGATGTTTGGCCGCGCCAGCGCCATTTTGATCCAACCGCTGGTGCTGGCGGATGATCGCATCAGCCTCAACTTTCTGTTCACCGAGCTGAGCGCCCAGCCCATGATCAGCGGCCTGCGACTGACCGCCCCCGACCAGACCCTGATCGCGCTGGCGGGGGAGCCCCACGGGCGAGGCCACAGCCTCGATCTGGTGCAGGGGGAGGACGTGATCGGCCAGCTCACCTACTGGACCAATCCAGCCCCCTTCGAGCGGCGGCTGCAGCGGCAACTGCTGGAGACCGGCGTGCTGCTCGGTGGCAGTTTGCTGCTGAGCGCACTGCTGCTGGGCCTGAGCCTGCGGCGCCCGCCGGCCACGGAGGAGCGCGCCGAGCGGCCCACCTTCCGCGAGTACACCCGTGATTTGACCCCCGCCACCGCCCGCGACACCATTCCCGCGTTCAGCTTCGACGCGGCCGACAGTGCGCCGCCGCCCCGCCCGGCAGCGGCGCCGACAGCCCATCGAGCCGACTTCGCCCCCCCGGAGCCCGCCGAGTCAGCCCCCGAGGAGGCGGAGATTGAGGCGGAGGTCGCCTCCCTCTATGGGCCGCGGGAGCGACCACGGGAGCGCGCGCCGGCGGCTGGTGGCGGCGACCCGCCCTCCCCTGCACCGTCCCCCCGGGCCGACGAGCGGCGCGAGCCAGCCTTCGATACCGATGAGCTGGTAGCACTGCTCAAGCCGGAACGGGACGGCGGCGGCATGCCCAGCTTCACCCCTCAGGCGACACCCGGCGATCCGCCGGGGAGCGACTACGACGAGGCGATGGTGCCCGATACCGATGAGATGGAGCTGGAGGAGCGCACGGCGGCGGCGGAGGAACCCCCTGCGCCCCCCAACCCGTTGACGCTGAATGAGGCGGCGCCGTGGGAGCCGCTCGGCTTCGAGCGCGAGCTGGAGCTGATGCTGCCCCCCGAGGAGGCGGGCTACCTGCTGCTGATCGACGCCCGCAGCGCCCACTCCGACAACGTGGATGAGGCGGAGCGCAACGCCCTGCTGAAAAACTACCGCTTGCTGGCCAACTCCGTGGCCCGCATCTACAGCGGCGACATGGAGACGCTGAGCGACGGCAACCTGCGTCTGCTGTTCACCAACGCCGATGACAAGGACAGCCACGGCATCAATGCGCTCTGTTGCGCCATGCTGTTCACCCACCTCTACCAGCAGTACAACCAGAGCCAGATCCGCGCCTTCAAACCGGTGATCAACCTGCAGATGGCGCTGGTGCGCGGCGCCCGCGACCAGATCGAACGGATGCAGCAGGAGGCCCATTTCCTCACCCGCACCACCCAAAGCAACGCGCTGATCAGCCACACGGCGCTGACCGAAGCCCCACGGCTGAAGGAGAGCCTGCTGCAGCAGGCGGATATCCGCCGCGAGGATGAAGACAAGGTGTTGATCCTCAGCCTCAACGACGCCTACCAGCCCCTGCTGGAGAAGCAGGCGCGCCACCTGTTGGGCAAGCTGAACGAACGCCAACAGGGCTCACAAAACGCTCCCTCCGCCTCCTGATCCCACCGGCGGGGCGTTACCCCTCCCGGCCCACCTCGAGGGCGTCGACGCGCTGATACCCCCGCGGCAGCTTGTGGCCGCGCCGGCCGCGCTCGGCGCGGTAGTGCTCCAGCTCACTCCCCTTCAGCTTGAGATGCTGGCGACCGGCGTGGACGATCAGTGTCTCCTCGGGCCGCAGCAGGGTGATGTGGCTCATCCGCTCCTCCCCGCTGGCCGCCCGGGCCGCGGGGATATTGATGATTTTGTTGCCCTTGCCGCGCGCCAGCTCGGGCAGCTCCGCGAGCGGGAACAGCAGCAGCCTGCCCTCACTGCTGACCGCGGCCAGCAGCGCGTCGTCACTCGGCACCGGCACCGGTGGCAGCACCTTCGCCCCCTTGGGCAACGTCAGCACCGCCTTGCCGTTTTTGGTTTTGCTGCTGAGCTGAGCGATCCGGGTGACGAAACCGTAGCCGGCATCGGAAGCCAGCAGCACCGCAGCCTCCTCCGCACCACAGATCAAGCCGTCGATGACCGCCCCCTTGGGCAGGTTGACATGGCTGCTCACCGGCTCCCCCTGCCCCCGCGCCGACGGCAGGGTGTGGGTGTCGAGGGTGTAGCTGCGGCCGGTGGAATCCAGCAAGATGGTGGGCTGATTCATCCGCCCGGCGCAGGCCAGTTTGAACCCATCCCCCGATTTGTAGCTGAGCCCGGCGGCGTCGATCTCATGCCCCTTGGCCGCCCGAATCCAGCCCTGTTTGGAGACCACCACGGTGACCGGATCGGCGCTGAGCAGCTCCTTCTCGCTGAAGGGACGCGCCTCGGTGCGCTCCACCAGCGGTGAGCGGCGCTCATCGCCGAACTCCTCTGCCGCCGCCACGATCTCCTCCCGGATCAACGTGCGCATCCGCTCCTCCGAGCCCAGGGTGGTTTCCAGCCGCTGGCGCTCCTCATCCAGCGCCTCCTGCTCACCTCGAATTTTCACCTCCTCCAGCCGCGCCAGGTGGCGCAGTTTGAGATCGAGGATCGCATCGGCCTGCAGATCGGTCAGGCCAAAACGGCGCATCAGCTCCTGTTTCGGTTTCTCCTCCTCGCGGATGATGGCGATCACCTCGTCGATATTGAGATAGGCCACCATCAGACCTTCGAGAATATGCAGCCGATCACGCACCTTCTGCAGCCGGTACTCCAGGCGGCGGCGCACCACCTGGGTTCGCCAACTGAGCCACTCGGTCAGGATCTGGCGCAGATCCTTGACCTGGGGGCGGCCATCGATGCCGATCATGTTCATGTTGACACGGTAGCTGCGCTCCAGATCGGTGGTGGCGAACAGGTGGGTCATCAGCTGATCGCCGTCGACCCGGTTGGAGCGCGGCACGATCACCAGCCGGGTGGGATTTTCATGGTCGGACTCATCGCGCAGGTCGGCAACCATCGGCAGCTTTTTCTGCTGCATCTGGGCGGCGATCTGCTCCAGCACCCGGGCTCCGGAGACCTGGGCGGGCAGCGCCGTGACCACGATCTCCCCCTGCTCCCGGTGCCAGATCGCGCGCATGCGGAAACTGCCGCGACCGGTGGTGTAGATCTGCCGCAGGTCCTCCGCCGGCGTGATGATCTCCGCCTCGGTGGGCATATCCGGCCCGCGCACGATCCGGCACAGCTCCTCCAGCGTGGTCTGGGGGTGATCCAGCAGCTGGCAGCAGGCAAGGGCCACCTCGCGCAGGTTGTGCGAGGGAATATCGGTCGCCATGCCGACGGCGATCCCGCTGCCGCCATTGAGCAGCACGTTGGGCAAACGCGCCGGCAGCACCTCCGGCTCCTCCAGGGTGCCATCGAAATTGGCCACCCAGTTGACCGTGCCCTGGGCCAGCTCCTGCAACAACAGCTCGGCGTAGGGGGCCAGCCGCGACTCGGTGTAGCGCATGGCGGCAAACGATTTGGGGTCATCCGGCGAGCCCCAGTTGCCCTGGCCGTCCACCAGCGGGTAACGGTAGCTGAACGGCTGGGCCATCAGCACCATCGCCTCGTAGCAGGCCGAGTCACCGTGGGGGTGGAACTTGCCCAACACATCGCCCACGGTACGGGCCGACTTCTTGTACTTGGCCGTGGCCTTCAGCCCCAGCTCCGACATCGCATAAATGATGCGCCGCTGCACCGGCTTCATGCCATCCCCGATATTGGGCAGCGCCCGGTCGAGGATCACATACATGGAATAATCGAGATAGGCTTTCTCGGTAAAATCGCGCAGTGACAGTTTTTCGGTATCACCGTCGAAGGTGGTCGCTACACTCATCAGCGGCTCCTTGAACACCGGATTGCGTTGTCACGGGCGTTTTCCAGCCCGCGGGTTGGCGGGGAGTATGCCAGCCGGATGACAAAAGCGCACCCCGGGCGCTCCCGCCACCGCTCGTTTGCGTATAGGATAGGGAGGAGAAGAGCAACCACCGAGGAGTCGCCCATGTCCCAGGACAACAACCGCTTGCTGCTGGAGCTGGAAAAACGGCGCCGCGACATCAATCGCGAAATCATCAACCCGAAGATTCCCGAACTCAGCCTCGACAGCCTGGAGCCGGTGCTGTCGATGGTGGCCCAGGCCCGAGCCGCCTATATCGGCGAGCTGATCGATATCGCCACCATCAGCGGCCCCAACGCCCCCTCGGCGGATCAGATCAAACAGCTGAAAGCCTGCCGGGAAACCTTCGATGAACTGGTGGCGGCGATGAACGCGCTGGAAACCGTCATCCACCGGGATTATCTCGACGTCAAAGGTCGCCAGCAGTGATGCGCCGGAACCTCGCTCTGCTGCTGGCCCTGGTGATTCCGCTGACGGCTCTGGCCGACCACCCACTGAGCGGCAAGCTGTGGCATGTGGCCAGCCAGCGCTTTGTGTCACAGGCACAGCTGTTCGATCAGCTCCCCGCCGGTGGCTGGCTGCTGTTGGGGGAGCGGCACGACAACCCGCACCACCACCGGCTGCAACAGCGCTGGATAGCGCAGCTGGCGGCGCGCAACCAACTGGGGGCGGTGGCGCTGGAGATGGCGACGACGGCGCAACAACCCCTGCTGGATCGGGCACTGGGGCAGGGCGATAACGTCACCGCCCAGGCCCTGGAGTGGAACCCGGGGTGGCCGTGGGAGCAGTACGGCCCCCTGGTTCGCCTGGCGCTGGAGCGGGCCCCCCGCGTGATCGGCGCCGATCTCGACCGGGCGCGGCAACGCCTTGCCTACCGGGAGGGTGCCCCCGCAGGCGGCCAAGGAGAGCTCCACGCCAACTATATGCGCCTGCTGCTGTTCGAGAGCCATTGTGGCCAGCTCCCCAGGGACTCACTGGAGGGGATGCGGCAGGTTCAGCTGGCCCGGGACCAGCAGATGGCGGCGCGGCTCGAGCAGACCGACCTGGGCACCCGCACCGGCGTCATGCTGACCGGCACCATCCACGCCCGGCGCGATCTGGGCATTCCGCTCTGGCTGGAAAAACCGGCCCTCACGGTGCTGCTGATCCCGGTGCAGGAGGCGCTGCGCCAACCCCATGACTACCTGCCGGAAAGTTATCCCGGAGCCGCCGTGGCCGCCGACTACCTGCTGTTCACCCCGGCCATCGCCGAGCGCGATTACTGCGCGCCACTGCAACCGTCACACCGGAACAGGAAACCCTCCGGCTCCTGACGGGCCACTGAACCAACCCCTTTCGCCATGGAGTCTGTCATGCTGTCACTGTCCATCGGTCCCTTTGCCCTCTCGGTGGAGCGCCTGCTTTTGCTGCTCGCCTTTCTGGTTGCCCTGTTTGCCGGCTGGGTGAGCAGCCGTCGTGGTGGCAAGCGCCCGGATGGCGCCCTCTGCACAACGCTGCTGCTGGCGGTGGCCGGGGCTCGACTGGGGTTTGTGCTGCGTTATCCCGCTGCATACCTGTCACAGCCGGTGCAGATCATGGATATTCGCGACGGGGGGTTTTGGTGGGTCGGTGGGCTGGTGGCCGGGCTGGCCTGCGTCCTGTTTTTCATGCAGCGCCAGCCGGCAGTGCGCCGTCCCCTCGCCATCGGGCTGGTCACTGGCGCGCTGTTCTGGAGCGCCACCGCCCTGCCGCTACAGCGGCTGCAGCAGACCAGCGCGACCCTCCCCTCCCTGAGCTTCGACACGCTCAGCGGCGAGGCGGTGAACCTGCGTCAGTTCCGTGGCCAGCCGATGGTAATCAACCTCTGGGCCAGCTGGTGCCCCCCTTGTGTGCGGGAGATGCCGCTGCTGGCCGAAGCCCAGCGCTCGACCCCGGAGGTGCATTTTCTGTTTGCCAACCTGGGAGAAGAGGCGCAGAGCGTGGCGCGGTTTGTGCGACCGCTGCATATCGCGCCGGAAAGCGTGCTGCTGGATCAGCGGAATCAGCTTGGCGCGCACTATGGCACCCGCGCCCTGCCCACAACCCTGTTCATCGATGGTGCTGGCCGGCTGCGGGAGACCCATCTGGGCGAGCTGTCGGCGGCCACCCTGCAGGCGAAGCTGGCCCCCATCCGCCCTCAGTGACCCCAGTAGCGCACCCCGCCGGTGTCGACGTGGACGAAGTTGGAGCCGGTGTAGAGCCCTACCCCACCCCCCTTCAGCGCGCACGCGATGCGGTGCAGCTCCCGCAGCGGCGTTCCCGGCAGACGGATATCGATCGCCTTGCCCTGCATGTGCAGGCTCTTTTTGGCCACGCCGGTGCCGCCGCCGCTGCGCAGTTGCTGGTTGGTCTTCGCTGACCGGTAGCCGGAGATGATCTCGAACGGGTTGTCATGGTTGCCGCTGCGCTCGCGGATGGCATAGAGCAGATCCAGCAGCCGCGGGTCGATCGGATGGACCTCACCGGTGCGGAAATCCCGCAACAGGTGGTTGATCTCCTCCAGACTGGAGTGGAGGTAACGCCCCTGCGCCCAGTAAGTGGTTTTCAGCCGCTCGCCGGTGTGCAGGTTGCTGAAGCGGAGCCTGCGTTCGGGCCGCGGGCCGATGTTGGCGAACGCCTGGGGCAGATGCAGCGCCGCCGCCGTCAGCGCCAGTCCGGTCAGCAGACGGCGACGTTGACGACACTCCGGCGCCGCATCGGCAGCGGCATTGGATCGAATCTGGCGCGGGGTAAACAGCATGGATGACCTCGGTAAGCTGGGCGACTGTACGCCATTGAAACCATCTATCCGGTCGAACTTTACCCAATAGTGGCGCCGTTGGCTACTCTTCGGCCACCGTTGTGGCCCGTGTGCCCGGCTTCGTCGCGGCATCGGGCGGCTCCGGCAGCGGCCCCAGCGCCTGCTGTAACTGCTCATCCAATCCGTAGAGGTCGGGATGATAGTGGGCCTGCTGCCGCTCATCCACCCACACGGTCAGGTAGACCAGATAGACCGGCAACGGCTGCTCCAGGCTGAGCCTATGGGTTGCGGGATCACTCAGCGCCTGCTCCAGCGAGCGCTCATCCAGCAGGCGCCGGGCAAGCTCCTCTATCGCTTCCACCCGCACGCAGCCCGAGCTGAACGCCCGCTGGGTGGCGCCAAACAGCTCCCGGTGGGGCGTGTCGTGCAGGTAGATACTGTAGGGGTTGGACATGCCGAAGCGTATCCGTCCCAAACTGTTCAGCGGGCCGGGGCGCTGGCGCAGCAGATAGGGAAAATGGCGCCGCGACAGGCTTTGCCAAGCGACACTCTCCGGGTCGACCGATCGCCACTGCCCCTCCACCCGTTGTAGCACCTCGATCTGCTGGCGGGCGAAGTAGTTGGGGTCCTTTTGCTGCTTGGGCAACAGATCCTCGACCGCCAGACGGTAGGGCACCGTCCAGGGCGGATCGATGATGAGGTGATCCACCCTGGACGCGAACGCCAAGGTGGGGCGCTGGGGGCGTCCGGTGATGACGCGGTAGTGGCGCACCGCCCGCTCCTGTTCGACCAGAGTCATCGAGTAGCTGCCGATCCTGACCAGCAGATAGCGCTCGCCCAGCTCCCTTGGCAGCCAGCGCCAGCGCTGCAGATTGGCCCGCACCTGCTGCAGCCGCTGCTGTGGAGAACGCTGCAGCGCGGCACGGGTCGCCGGCCCCAAAATGCCATCGGGCTCCAGCCCCTGCCGTTGCTGGAACGCCCGAACCGCCGCCACGACCAGCGGGGTGTAGCGCTCCTGCGGCTCGAGCGAACTGGGCGCCGCATCCAACAGCTCCTCCCGGATCAGCCGCTCGCGTACCGTGGCGACCGCGGGGTGGCTCTCCCCCTCGCGCAGCAGGCCGGCCATGTCGAGGTTGGGCGGCACCCACCCCTCGCGCGCCTGGCGCCGAGACAGTTGCACATAGTGCTCCATCAGGCGCCGGTATTCGGCCGCCCGGGGCGGCAGGGGCTGCAGGGCCGCCCCCACCTCCCCTGTGGCGGCCACCTGCAGCAGCAGGCCGGGCGCATCGAGTGTGCGGGGCGGGAGGTGCCACAGCCGATCATGCTCCGGCGCGGCGGGGATCACGCCGGCCAGCTCCCGCGCCAGCCGCATGAAGTCGTGACTGAGCAGCAGGTCATCCCACACCGGCTCGGACCGGTTGACCGAGGCGGCGGAGAGCGGCGGTTGCAGACTTGCCTGATGATACCCCGCCGGATCGAGGCCATGCCGCCAGGCAGCCCGGACCCATTGCTCCAGCTCCTGCCGCATCGCCCTGTTCGCCCCTCCTTGGGGGTCGCGCCACAACAGCCGCCAGCCGGCCCGTTCATACAGCGCGCGCAGCGAAGGCCAGTCGAGATCGGCACCGCCCGGCCGCTCGCTGGCCGCGCCGGTTTGCAGCATCTGCCGCAGGCGCACTTCAACCGATTCTTCCGCCGCCGGTAACGGCAGTGCGATCAGACACAGCAGCAGTGATACGGCCAGACGCTGACCCGCGGCGTGCAACATTTGCAACTCCTTCATTATTTGCGTCCCCTCACTATAGCCCGTTTTCGCTCGGTGGTATGCTGGGGCACTGTTACAACACACTACCCCGCCAGCCACGGGTTTTGGCGGTGTTTTTCACGCAAGCCGTAACTGAAGGAGTCAATGATGCAGAAATGGATAGGGGCGGGGGTGCTGGTGGTGGTCGCCGGCGGCGGGCTCGCCTGGCAGCAGGGCTGGCTGGACGGCGGCGACGGCCCGAGCGCGATGAGTGCCTATGTGCCCGCCGATACGGTTCTTTATCTCGGCGGCAGCGCCGACCCGGCGCTGCTGCGGCAACTGCGCACCAGCGCGCTGTTACCCTCCTCACAGGGGGAGCTGAACGAGCTGCTGGCGGAGCTGGATGACGCGGCCGGCAGCACCCCCGCCACCCGCTTCATGCGCCACCTGCTGGCCGACCTGCTCACCCACTCCACCACCTACGGCGCCCTGATCGATCATTACGGCTTTGACCTGACCCGCCCGCAGGCGATCTACCTGGATGGCATGGTGCCGGTGATCCGCCTCGGTCTGGCGGATGAGGCCAGCTTCTGGGCGGTACTGGATGAAGCCTCCGCCGCCAGCGGATTACAACCGCGCGAGGAGCAACTGGGGGAGGCCAGTGTGCGCGTTTGGCGTCTCAGCCCGGACTCGGGCCGCTCCGTGGAGCTGGCCGTGCGGGTCGAGGCGGGCACCGCCACACTCAGTTTCTTTATCGAGGGGGATGACAGCGCGGCAAAACGGCTGCGCATGGCGCTGGATCGACCGCAGTCCTCGCTGGCCGACAGCGGCGAGCTGGAGGAGATCCGCCAACGTCACGGCTTCGACACCCGCATGACCGCCTTCCTCCACCTGCAGCGGTTGATGCGCGGGGTGATGGAGCCCGACAGCAACTCATTGGCGCGCCAGCTTCACCCGGCCATCCGCGCCAGCGGCGGCAAGCCGATCGAGGCGTATCTGCCCGCCAGCTGCCGCAACGAGCTGGTGGAGCTGGCGGCCCAGGTGCCGCGTCTGGTGGCCGGCCACATCGGCACCACCTCCGCTGGCAGGCTCTCCAGCCGCACTGTGCTGGAGCTGAAAAACAGCAATGTGGTGACCAACCTGAGCAAGCTCAGGGGGCACATTCCAACCCACAGTCTGGAGGCGGAAAACCAGATCGTTGGGCTGGGGCTGGGGCTCGACATCGACAACTTGGTGCCGGCCAGCACGGCATTGTGGAACCAGTTCCTGCAGGCGGACTTCAGCTGCCCGCAGCTGGTCAGCGCCCAGCAGCGGATGGCCAAGGTCAGCCCCGCCATGATGGGCGCGTTCGCCGGCATGATCCAGGGCACCGCCGGGGCCGGCTTCTCGCTGTATGACCTGACGCTGAACCCCACCACGGCGGCGCCCGAGCAGTACGACTTCCTGTTCAGCATCGCCACCGCCAACCCCCAGCCGCTGCTCTCCCTGCTGGGGAGCACCCCTTTCGGTCGCAGGATCGATATCCCCCAGGATGGCAGCCTGGGCAGGATCGACCTGTCGTTCCTTGCCCCGGGTCTGGCTGCCAGGGCCGGTATCCAGGGCAACCATATCGTCGTGTTCAAGGGTGAAAAGGCGCAGCGGGCCGTTGACAAGATCGGTGCCGAATCGCTGGACGCCAACGGCCTGACCAACCTGAACGTCAACTATCCACGCCTGGCGGATCTGGTGGATCGGCTTCCCGCCTCCCTGGCGGCACGGATGGAGAGCGGCTCCGAGAGCGGTTGTATCGCGCAGGTGCAACTCTCTGAGCTGCTGCGCTCCCAGGCCGGGCGCATCGCCTACCGCACCGATATCAACCGGGAGGGGTGGGTCACCGATATGGAGATCTGGCTGGATACCGAGGCGCGTGAACCGATCGATCCGGTCGGTCGCTTCACCGTGGTCGACAAAACCTTCGAGTGTGAAGCGGGTGAAGCAGCCGGCCAGGAGGAGATCCGCAAGGATGGCAGCGGGCGCTATGTCTATGCCGACGACCAGTGTGAGCTCTACCGGAGCGACTACAACTGGAGCGTGGAGGGCCGGATGTTGCAGATCGACACCATCGATGTGCAACAGCGTGAGCGCTGCTCCGATGCGTGGACGCCGGGCGAGGTGGTCGACACCCAGTGCCGGCTGATTCCGGCCGCCAGCGGCTTCCGCTGCCTGTTCGATGACGAGGGGGGCAAAACACTGCTGCACTACATTCCGCGCTGAGCGGAGGTCGGTAGCGGGCAATACACGCCGGGCGATGCCCGGCGTTTTCATTTTGGCGCCGGCAAAAGCCCTACACCACTTCGGCCAGATTGCCCTTCTGTTCCAGCCAGCGGCGGCGATCGGGGGAGCGTTTTTTCGCCAGCAGCATATCCATGATCTCCAGGGTGTCGTCGCCACTCTCCAGCGTCAGTTGCACCAGTCGACGGGTATCCGGCGCCATGGTGGTTTCCCGCAGTTGCAGCGGGTTCATCTCACCCAGCCCCTTGAAGCGCTGCACCCCGATCTTGGCATTTTTCCGTTCGGCACGGATACGCTCGACGATCCCCTCCTTCTCGGCATCATCGAGAGCGTAGTAGACCTCCTTGCCGAAATCGATCCGGTAGAGCGGCGGCATAGCCACATAAATATGACCGGCCAGCACCAGCGGACGAAAGTGGCGCACAAACAGGGCACAGAGCAGGGTGGCGATATGCAGGCCATCGGAGTCGGCGTCCGCCAAAATGCAGATCTTGTTGTAGCGCAGCCCCGCCAGCTTATCTGAGCCGGGGTCCACCCCGATCGCCACCGAAATATCGTGGATCTCCTGGGAAGCCAGCACCTCGGCCGGGTCCACTTCCCAGGCGTTGAGAATCTTGCCGCGCAGCGGCATGATCGCCTGAAATTCCCGGTTGCGCGCCTGCTTGGCAGA
This sequence comes from Pseudomonadota bacterium, assembly GCA_034189745.1. Classification (GTDB taxonomy): domain Bacteria; phylum Pseudomonadota; class Gammaproteobacteria; order Pseudomonadales; family Balneatricaceae; genus Marinobacterium. The sequence goes on along the minus strand of JAXHUI010000010.1, from coordinate 17,343 downwards.
CCCGCCCGCCGAGTCCCCCTCCACCAGAAACAGCTCCGACTGGCTGGCATCGGCACCGGAGCAGTCCGCCAGCTTGCCGGGCAGCGCCGGCCCCTGGGTCACCTTCTTGCGCACCACCTTGCGCCCCGCTCGCAGCCGCCGCTGGGCGCTGGCGATCGCCAGCTCGGCCAGTTTCTCGCCCTCCTCCACATGGTGGTTGAGCCAGAGAGAGAAGGCATCTTTGATCGCCCCGGCGATGAAGGCGGCGATCTGGCGCGAGGAGAGGCGCTCCTTGGTCTGGCCGGCAAACTGGGGGTCGCGCATCTTGGCGGAGAGGATATAGCAGCAGCGCTCCCAGATATCATCCGGGCTCAACTTGACGCCGCGCGGCAGCAGGTTGCGAAATTCACAAAACTCCCGCATCGCCTCCAGCAGGCCGGAGCGCATCCCGTTCACATGGGTACCCCCCTGCGGCGTCGGAATCAGGTTGACGTAACTTTCCGCCGTGACCTCGCCACCATCGACCAGCCACTGCACCGCCCACTCGACCGCATCCTCTTCCCCCTGCAGGCTGCCGCTGAACGGCTCGCCGGGCAGGGTTTCATAGACCTGCGTGGTGCCCCGCAGGTAGGCCACCAGCCCATCTTCGTAGTACCACTCCTCCTGCTCCTCTTTGCCGCCGCTGAGATCGGTGAACGTGACCCGAAGGCCGGGACAGAGCACCGCCTTGGCGCGCAGGTTGTGTTTGAGCCGGGGAACGCTGAATCTAGGCGAGTCGAAATAAACGGGGTTGGGCAGAAAACGCAGCGTGGTGCCGCTGTTGCGCTTGCCGCAGCGGCCGACCACCTCCAGCTCGGAGACCTTTTCCCCGTCGGCGAAGGCGATATGGTAGATCTGGCCATCACGCCTGATCTCCACATCGAGCCGCTGCGACAGCGCGTTCACCACCGATACCCCCACCCCGTGCAGACCACCGGAGTAGTTGTAGTTGTCGTGGTTGAACTTGCCGCCCGCATGCAGCTTGCACAAAATCAGCTCCACCCCGCTGACCCCCTCCTCCGGGTGGAGATCCACCGGCATCCCCCGGCCATCATCGGCCACGCTGAGGGAGCCATCTGCATGCAATGTGACATCGATCTGCCGGGCGTGGCCGGCCAGCGCCTCATCCACCGAGTTGTCGATCACCTCCTGGGCCAGGTGGTTGGGGCGGTCGGTTTCGGTGTACATCCCGGGGCGGCGGCGCACCGGGTCCAGGCCACTGAGAACCTCTATCGCATCGGCGTTGTATTGCTTCGACATCGGCTGTTCCTGTTCAGGGGGGTGTGAGCGGCAAAGCCACCGGCTCCGGGAGCGCTACGCTGCCCTCGGCGAAAGCCCGTATGGCCGGAATCAGCGCCGCGAACTGGTCAAATCCATGGCTGCCGCCGGGCTGTACAAAGTGGGCGGCGCCGGCGTATCGGGCCACCGCTTCGCGGTAGTCCAGGGTGGCATCGCCGGTTTGCACCAGCAGCAGGTAGCGGGACGGGTCTCGCAGTTGCGCGCACTGCAGCGCCAGTAACTGTTCGAGGTGGCGCTCGGTGAGCTGATAGGGCGCGCCGCTGTGCAGGTTGCTGTTCTGCCCCAGCCACTGCCGCAGCAACCGGTGGGGGTAAACCGCCGGGTTGATCAGCACCGCCCGCAGCGCCGGGTTGTGCTCCACCAGCCAGGTGCTGTAGTAGCCGCCCAGGGAGCTGCCGATCAGCGTCACCGGCCCGTTGGCGGCGGCGATCTCGGCCTCGGCCTGCTCGATCGCCACCGCCGGCCAGTGCGACAGGGCGGGCACTCGCAGTTGCCCCGGGCGTCCCCGCCGCTCGAATTCCATCCGCAGGCAGCGGGCCTTCCAGGAGTGGGGGGAGCTGTTGAAGCCGTGCAGGTAAATGAAAACCGGCTCACTCACGCCAGCCACTCCGGCGGCAGTTGCAGCGGGTGGGCATCCAGCTGGCCATCGGGGTGGAGTCGATACCAGCGTGCCCCCGGCGTGGCCCGCGACGGGTCGGGCTCCAGCTCGAGCCGGTCACGCCCGGGACGAAACTGTACCACGCTGGAGGGGGCCGACCAGAGCGGACGCCCGGCAAAGCGCAGCGTTTGTAGTTGATGCAGATGACCACAGAGCACCCCCCGCACCTGGGGGGCCGCCTCGATCCGCTCGGCCAGCGCGGCGGGGTTGCCCAGCCGGATCGCATCCTGCCAGCGGCTGCCGGTGGGCGCCGGGTTGTGATGCAGCGCCAGCAGGGTGGGCCGCCGGGGTGCCTGCGCCAACTGCTGCCCCAGCCACTCCAGCTCGGCGCGGCTCAGGCTGCCGCCGCCACGGCCATCGGCGGCCGCGGTGGAATCCAGCAGCAGCAGGGTCCAGTGGCCGGTGTGGACCACCTTGCGCCCCAGCTCTGCGGTGTGATCGGCCAACCCCATCGCGGCCGTTACATCGTGATTGCCGGGCAGCCAGTGTATACGGGGGCTCAGTGGCGCCACGATCTGCAGCAGGCGGGTATAGCCATCCGGGCCGCCATGATGGACCAGATCACCGGTCAGCAGAAGGTGGTCGAAGGGAGGAAACGCTGAGCGTAGCCACTCGACCAGCCGGATCAGACACTGGTCGGGGTCGCGCCCGTGAAACAGCTCGCCACTCACCGGCGGCAGATGGCAGTCACTCAGTTGCAGCAGCCGAATCATTCGGCGAACACCTCCTCCAACAGCTGGCCGTGGGCCAGACAGTGGCTGAGCCATTCATGCAGATAGGTGTTGAGCTGGGCCTTTTCGTCCGGCTGGCGCATCTGCCGGTTGGGGTAGGGATAGACGCCGGAGAGGGGGCGCCGGCGCATACAGATCACCTCCGCAACGCGGACATCGTGGTAGAGCCTCACCACCAGTCGCGGGGCATCCAGCCATTGAGAAACATTATCGTACTGATGGGAGACCTGCACGGTGGTGGTATAGGTGAAGCGCTCCTCCACCTGTAGCCGCACCAGCGCCCGCTGCCCCTCATGCACCAGTTGGAACTCCCGCTGATCGCAATGATCGAGATCCGGCAGCAGCTTGAGCAGACGCATATAGTTGCCCTCGCCCACCGCCTGCTGCTGCTTCAGGTCGGGCACGTACTTACGTCGCATGGTCCACTCCCGTTCGCCGCAGACGGTCGTGGTTGAGCTGCAGCCACTGTAACGCAATGATCGCGGCGGCGTTCTTGATCACCCGCTGCTGCACCAGCGCGAAGGCATCGCTGGCCGGGATCACATGCACCTTGATATCTTCGCCCTCCTCATCCAGGCCGAACACACCACCGGACCCGGGGGCATCGACCAGGGCACAGAAAAGCTCGATCCACTCATCGCAGCCACCGGGGCTGGGCAGGTAGCCGGTGATCGGGATCAGCTCGGCCAGCTCGATGCCGGCCTCTTCGACACTTTCACGCCGCGCCACCTCTTCCGGCGTCTCCCCCGGCTCGACGATACCGGCCACCAGCTCCAGCAACCAGGGCGCATCGGTTTTGGTCAGCGCCCCGGCACGAAACTGCTCCACCAGAACCACCGCATCCCGGGCCGGGTCGTAGAGCAGTACGCAGACCGCGTCGCCGCGATCGAGCAGCTCGCGCTGAATACGCACCCGCCCCCCCTCGAAGCGGGGGTGACTGAGCGTCAATCGATGCAGACGAAAAAACCCTTGGTAGAGCGGCTCATCCCGCTCCAGGCGGACATCGGTCAGATTGAATGCGGGTTGCCAAACAGGGGGCATCGCTCCACCTCCGTTCGCGTTGTTGAAAAACGCGACTATACCATCGGCGCGGAGCAGACCCCAGCCCCGGTGTCATTCAGCCGCCGCGTGGGCGCAACACCGGCTGGCGCATGAGGCGAAACAGTTTCTGCACGGCATCGCCCGAGCGTACATGCAGTGGCCGCCGGATCTGCTCCGGTCGCAGCAGCGGCTGCGGGGGGGAAGCCGGCACACCCAGCAGGAACCCCTGGCCGAGATCGATCCCCATCCGCTGCAGGGTGCGCATCTCCTCGTACCGCTCTATCCCCTCGGCCAGGGTCTGGCAGCGCAGGTTGCGCCCGATCCGACCGATCGATTGCACGAACTCCCGCTTGACCGGATCGCGATCCAGATCACTGATGAAATGTTTGTCGATCTTGACGAACTCCGGCTGCAGCTCCGACCAGAGGCGCAACCCCGAGTAACCGACCCCCAGATCATCGATCGCAATCTGAAACCCCATGCTGCGGTAGTACTCCACCGCCGCCCGGGTCAACCCCTGGTGATCGAACGGGTGCTGCTCGGAGAGCTCGATCACGATCGAATCCTGCGGTATACCCAACCAGGACAGCATCTCGATGGTGAACCCCTGCTGATGATCCGGCGAGTTGAGCAGCGAGGCGCTCACGTTGAGAAACAGCAGCCCCTCCAGCTTCAATTCCGCAAATCGCGCCAGCGAGAGCTTGCGGCAGAGCAGCTCCAGCTGCAGCTGGTAGCCATGCCGGATGGCCGCCTTGAACAGGCGTACCGGGGTGTGCAGCTCGCTGTCGTGGGGGCCGCGAATCAGCGCCTCATGGCCGAGCACCACCCCCTTGCGTAGGTCGACAATCGGCTGAAAGACGGGTTGCAGCAGCTCCTGCTGCAGGATCTGCTCAAGCTCGGCCCGCTCCGCCGCCAGCAGTGGGGTGGTCGGTGGGGATAGTGGTGTGGACATGGGATACCCCGCTCGCTCGTGGTGGTAGGCCGGGAAGGCTAGCGCAGCTCGATGACAGCGGCATGACACCCTCGATCGCCCCTTCGGCCTCAGCCGGCGGGCGCGGCCAGCGCTCGCAGCTGTTGAATTTCATCCGCCCAGATCGCCGGCTCGATGGTCTCCAGCACCAGCGGAATCCCCTCGAAGCGGCTGTCGCGCATGATATATTCAAATGGCGTCCAGCCGATCTCCCCCCGCCCCAGGCTGTGGTGGCGATCGAGGCGGCTGTCCAGCGCCCCCTTGGAGTCGTTCAGGTGCATGCCGCGCAGATACTCGAAGCCGATGACGCGCTCGAACTCGGCGAAGCTCCGCTGGCAGGCCTCGGGGGTGCGCAGATCGTAGCCGGCGGCGAAGGCGTGGCAGGTATCCAGACAGACGCCGACGCGAGCGCTGTCCTCCACCTGCTCGATGATCGTGGCCAGCTGCTCGAAGCGAAAGCCCAGGTTGGAACCCTGCCCGGCGGTGTTCTCGATCACCGCCACCACGTTTTCCGTTTGCGCCAGCGCCCGGTTGATCGACGCGGCGATGGTGCGCAGACAGGTGGTTTCATCCACCTTGCGCAGATGGCTGCCGGGGTGAAAATTCAGCAGCTTCAGCCCCAGCTGTTGACAGCGCTGCAGCTCGTCGATGAAGGCGGCGCGGGACTTCTCCAGCGCCTCGGCCTCCGGGTGGCCCAGATTGATCAGGTAGCTGTCGTGGGGCAGGATCTGATCGGCCGAGAACCCCAGCCGCTCACAGTTGGCCTTGAACGCCTCGATACTTTTGCCGGTCAGCGGCTTGGCGTCCCAACGGCGCTGATTCTTGGTGAAAAGCGCAAAGGCGTTGGCGCCGATTTTGGCCGCGTTCAGCGGCGCGTTCTCCACGCCGCCGGCCACGCTGACGTGGGCTCCGATATAGTACATGCGCTCCCCTTACAGTTTGCAGGCGCCGCCGAGGCAGTCGTCAAATTCCAGCGCTGCCAGCTCTTCCTTTTCGCCATGCAGGGCCTCGATGCGGGCGAGCAGATCGGCTTCGATCGCATTCTGGCTGCCACCGGCGCGGTGAAATAGATTCAACAGGGCGGACAGCTCTTCCAGGGTCAGTTCGTGCATGGGTTACCTCCAGGGTATGAGTAGCGTCAACAGGGCAGCAGATGATCCACCATCAGCTGCAGGCTGCACTGGCCACGAAATTCGTTCACATCCAGCCGGTAGACCAGCCGCACCTTCTCTACCGATGGGTCGGGCCAGACCAGCGGATCCACATTGAAGGCGATCGCGTCCAGAGCCAGGGTGCCGGCCTCGGGGGTGACGACCAGTTTGAGGTGGCGCTGGCCGACGATCCGCTGCTGCAGCAGGTGGAAGCGGCCCTCGAAGCGCGGCTCGGGGAAATGGTGCCCCCAGGGGCCGGCGTTGCGCAGCAGCTCGGCCAGCTCCATGCTGAACGCACTGTGCGGCAACTCGCCATCGGTCAGTATCCGTTGGGTCAGATCGTCACCATCGAGCTGGCGTTGCACCTCGGCATCAAACGCCCGGTAAAACTCATCCAGCCGATCTTCTGCCAGGCTTAGCCCCGCGGCCATGGCGTGGCCGCCGAATTTCTTCAGCAGCCCCGGGTGTCTGGCCGCCACCGCGTCCAATCCGTCGCGCAGATGGAAACCGGCGATGGAGCGGCCCGAGCCCTTGACCTCGCCGGCATCACCGGGGGCAAAGGCGATCACCGGACGGTGTACCCGCTCCTTGATGCGGGAGGCCAGAATACCGATCACCCCTTGGTGCCAGCTCGGGTCGTACAGACACAGGCCGAAGGGGAGCGCCCGGTCATTCAGGCTCAGCCGCCCCAACAGCTCCAGCGCCTGCTGCTGCATCTCCTGCTCGATCCCGCGCCGCTCCCGGTTGAGATCATCCAGCGAGCGGGCCATCTCCAGCGCCCGCTCGTAATCATCCTCCAGCAGGCACTCGATACCGATCGACATATCGTCCAGCCGACCCGCCGCGTTGAGCCGGGGGGCGATGGCAAACCCCAGATCGCTGGCCACCAGCCGGGCCCGGTTGCGCCCGGCCACCTCGATCAGCGCCAACAGCCCGGGGCGGGCCTGGCCGGCCCGGATGCGGGCGATCCCCTGCCACACCAGCGCCCGGTTGTTGCGCTCCAGCGGGACCACATCCGCGACCGTGCCCAACGCCACCAGATCCAGCAGCGCGGCCAGATTGGGGGGCGCACCGGTGAGCCTGCCGCGTTGCTGCAGCGCCCGGCGCAGGGCGATCAGCACATAGAACACCACCCCCACGCCGCAGGTGGATTTGGCCACGAACTCGCAGCCGGGCTGGTTGGGGTTGACGATGGCGCAGGCGGCGGGCAGCTGGGCGGCGGCCAGATGGTGGTCGGTTACGATCACATCGATCCCCAGGGCGTTGGCGCGGGCCACCCCCTCGATGCTGGAGATGCCGTTATCCACCGTGATCAGCAGGTCGGGTTTGTGCACCGCCGCCACGTCGACGATCTCCGGACTCAGGCCGTAGCCGTATTCGAATCGGTTGGGGACGAGATAGTCCACTTCGGCGGCACCGAGCATACGCAGGCCCAGCAGCGCGACCGCGGTACTGGTGGCGCCATCGCAGTCGAAATCGCCCACGATCAGAATCGACTGACGCCGCTCGATCGCCGCCACCAGCCGCGCCACCGCCGCCGCCATCCCCTTCATCCGCTCGTCCGGCAACAGCTCCTGCAGGCGCCGCCCCAGCTGCTCGGGAGCATCGATACCCCGTGCCGCGTACACCCGGGCCAACACGGGATGCAGCCCCGCGAGGCCGGGATGGTCGGGAGCGACCGCCAGGGGTCGCTGTTGGATCACCGGTTCAGTCATAGTGCCGTCGCCGCCAGGTCAGAAACAAAAAAAGAAGGATCGGCACCGGCTCGCCGCGCCCGCGGGGAAGCTCCCCTGGGCCGGTGCGGGCCGGCTCAGCCCCGATGGACGTTGTCGGCGATGTACTGTTGCACCACGGAGAGGTCATTGGGCAGCACGTCGAACCGCTCCTCCCGCTCGAACAGATCGGCCAGATGGGGGGGCAGGCGCGGCGCCTCCAGCCCCGCCTCGACCACCGGCTGCGGAAATTTGACCGGATGTGCCGTCGCCAGGGTGATCATCGGCACCGACCGGTCACGCCAGCATTCGCGGGCGGCCTTGAGCCCGATCGCGGTGTGGGGATCGAGCAGGCAGCCGGTTTCGGCGTGTACCGCACGGATCACCGCGCAGGTGGTGGTGTCGTCGACGGCGTAACTGTCGAACAGCGCGCGCACCTTCTGCCAGCGGGCCGGCTCCAGCTGTACCGGTTCATGCTTGAAGCGGGCCATCAGGCGGGAGATCTCCGCGCCGTCGCGGTCGTAGATATCGAACAGCAGCCGCTCGAAGTTGGAGCTGACCATGATATCCATGGAGGGGGAGAGCGTGTGTACCAGCTCACCTTTGGACATATCGTTGCCGCTGATCACGCGGTGCAGAATGTCGTTGCGGTTGGTGGCGACCACCAGCTGCTCGATCGGCAGCCCCATCTGCCGGGCCAGATAGCCGGCGAAAATGTCGCCGAAGTTGCCCGTGGGCACCGAGAAGGAGACCGGGCGGAGCGGGCCGCCCAGGGCCAGCGCGGCGGAGAAATAGTAGACGATCTGGGCCATGATACGGGCCCAGTTGATCGAGTTGACCGCCCCCAGCTTGAGGCCGTCGAGAAAGCGCTGATCGGCAAAGGAATCCTTCACCATCTGCTGGCAGTCGTCGAAGTTGCCCTCCAGGGCGATGTTGAACACGTTGTCCGCCTGGATGGTGGTCATCTGGCGCCGCTGCACCTCGGAGACCCGGTTGTAGGGGTGGAGGATGAAGATATCCAGGTGGTTGGAGTGGCGGCAGCCCTCGATGGCGGCGGAGCCGGTATCCCCGGAAGTGGCCCCCATGATCACCAGGCGCTCGCCGCGCTCGCTCAGCACATGGTCCATCAGACGCCCCAGCAGCTGCAGGGCAAAATCCTTGAATGCCAGGGTGGGGCCGTGGAACAGCTCCAGCACCCACTCGTTGCTGCCCAGCTCCTGCAGCGGCGCCACCGCGATATGGTTGAATTCGGCGTAGGTCGCATCGATCATCCGCTTCAGGTCGGCACTGTTGATGCAGTCGTCCACGAACGGCTCGATCAGTTTGAATGCCAGCTCGGCGTAGGAGAGGCCGGCCCAGGAGGCGATCTCCTCACGGCTGAAGGTGGGCAGGGTTTCCGGCACATAGAGGCCGCCGTCACTGGCGAGCCCCGCCAGCAACACGTCGGCAAACTTCAGTTTCGGTGCCTGGCCGCGGGTAGAGATGTAGTCCATCGATCGCTCCTCAGTCAGCCAGCAGTTCAACGCGGATACGGATGATCTCGCCGAGGATATCCGGCAGCGCTTCGATCTCGCGGATCGCTTCGTTCATCATCCGCTCCTCCACCCGCTGGGTGAGCATGATCACCGGCACCTGGGCTTCGGTGGTCTGCTTCTGGATGATCGCCTCGATATTGATCCCCTTCTCCCCCAGAATACGGGTCACGTGGGCGAGCACGCCGGGCCGCTCCACCGCCTGCAAGCGCAGGTAGTAGGCGCTGGTGGTCTCCTCCACCGGCAGGATGGGGGCATCGGAGAGCCGCGAGGGGTGGAACGCTAGGTGCGGCACCCGGTTGTCCCGATCCGAGGTCAGGGTTCGCACCACATCGACGATATCGGCGATCACCGCCGACGCCGTCGCCTCCGCGCCGGCGCCCGGGCCGTAGTAGAGGGTCTGGCCCACCGCGTCGCCATCCACCAAAATCGCGTTCATCACCCCGTTGACGTTGGCCAGCAGCACATCCCGCGGAATCAGCGTCGGGTGAACCCGCAGCTCGATCCCCTTGTCGGTGCGCCGGGTGATCCCCAGGTGCTTGACGCGATAGCCCAGCTCTTCGGCGTAGCGCACATCCTGCGGGGTGATTTTACTGATCCCTTCGGTGAACGCCTTGTTGAACTGCAACGGCACCCCAAACGCCAGTGAGGAGAGGATGGTGAGCTTGTGCGCGGCATCGATCCCTTCCACATCGAAGGTGGGATCGGCCTCGGCGTAGCCCAGCGCCTGCGCTTCTTGCAGCACATCGGCAAAGGCCCGCCCCTTCTCCCGCATTTCGGTCATGATGTAGTTGCCGGTACCGTTGATGATACCCGCCAGCCAGTTGATCCGGTTGGCCGCCAGCCCCTCACGGATCGCCTTGATGATCGGAATGCCGCCGGCAACGGAGGCCTCGAACGCCACCATCACGTTTTTCTCCTGCGCGGCGGCGAAAATCTCATTGCCATGCACCGCAATCAGCGCCTTGTTGGCGGTCACCACATGCTTGCCGTTCTCGATGGCGGTCATCACCAGATCACGGGCCGTTTCATAGCCGCCGATCAGCTCCACCACGATATCGATTTCGGGATTGGTGGCCACCTCGAACACATCCGTGGTCAGCTGGATGCCAGCGGTGTCACAGGCCGGGTTCTCGCTGCGGGTGCCGATCTGCTCGATGACGATGTTGCGACCGGCACGCCGGGCGATCTCCTCGGCGTTTCGCGTCAACACATTGAATGTACCGCCACCGACGGTACCCAGACCACAGATCCCTACTTTTACAGGTTTCAAGCCAACACCTCACAGATTGTTCGGTCACAACGGACAGCCGCCAGCCGGCGGTTGGAAAAACGGGCCCCATTATAGCGAAAAGGCGGGCCATGCACTATGCACGCCCGCCCCGGCTCGGTCTAGTTCGCCTTATCAGTTCAGCTTCAGCATCTGCTGCAGCCGCGCGGCGGGGAGATAGCCGGGCAGCAGTGTGCCATCCTCCAGCACCAGAGCCGGTGTACCGGTAACCCCGAGCCGCTGGCCCAGTTCGTACTGGGCCCGCACCGGGTTGTCACAGGAGCGCGGCTCGATCGCGCCGCCGCGCTTGGCCTCGTCCATCTGCTCGCGCCGCTCCTGCGCGTTACCGCACCAGATCGACTCCATGCGCGCGAAGGTGTTGGACTGGGGGCCACCGCGCGGGAAAGCGAGGTAGTTCACCTGCACCCCCATGCGGTTCAGGGCCGGCACCTCGGCGTGCAGCTTGCGGCAGTAGGGGCAGTCCACGTCGGTGAAGACGTTGATGATCGCCTTGACCTCACCCGCCGGTTTGTAGACCACCATGTCAGTCTCGTCCACGCCTTGCAGTGCCAATCGACGGGCCACATTGCGTTTCTGTTCGGTCAGGTTGACCAGCCCCTGCTCGGCGTCCACCCGGAACAGCTGCCCCGCCAACAGGTGCTTGCCTTCGCCGTCGGCGTAGAGGGTTTCGCCGCTGCTCAGCACCACCTCATACAGTCCGGGCATCGGGGCCGGCTCCACACTTTGTACCTCGAGCCGAGCGTCCACGCGGCTCAGCTGTTGACGGATTTTTTCCGCCGCTTCATCGGCGGCCCAGACCGAGCCTGTGAGCACCAGCATCAGGGCGGAAGTGAGTGTTGTTGATCGCATGTACGCCTCTATTTTCAGGTGAATCGTTCCAGATAGAACGTCGATTGGTCGATTGGTTCCTAGCCCCGCGGGTGATGTGTCTGGTGCAGTTGCTGCAAGCGGTGGTTGGCCACATGGGTGTAGATCTGGGTGGTGGAGAGGTCACTGTGCCCCAGCAGCAGCTGCACCACGCGCAGATCGGCGCCGTGGTTGAGCAGGTGGGTGGCAAAGGCGTGGCGCAGCACATGGGGAGAGAGTGGTTTGTCGATCCCGCTCTCGACGGCGTAGCGGCGCACCCGATACCAGAAGGTTTGCCGGGTCATGGCCTGACCGCGCCGACTGAGAAAGAGAGCATCCTGCCGGGGGTTGTCGCTCAGCAGCGGCCGGGCTTCGCGCCGGTAGCGTTCCACCCAGTGGAGCGCCTCATCACCGACCGGCACCAGCCGCTCCTTATCCCCCTTGCCCACCACGCGGATGACGCCGAGCCGGTGGTTGATCTGCTCCAGTTGCAGGGCAATCAGCTCGCTCACACGCAGGCCGGTGGCATAGAGAAGCTCCAGCATGGCCCTGTCCCTAAGACCCAGCGGTTCGCTCACATCCGGGGCGGCCAGCAGAAATTCCACATCCTGCTCCGTCAGGGTGTGGGGCAGGGCGCGCCCCATGCGCGGATTGTCCAGATTCAGCGTCGGGTCTTCTGCGATGCGGGCCTCCCGCAGCTGGTAACGGTAGAAACCGCGCAGACAGGAGAGCAGGCGCGAGGTTGAGCTGCTGCGCCGCTGCTGTTGCAGGCGCCAGTTCAAATACTGCTGCAAGGTGGCGCGCCCGGCCTGCAGCAGCTGCTCACCCCGCGCATTCAGCCAGTGTGCATACTGGCACAGGTCGTGCCGGTAGGAGGTGATCGAGTTGTCGCTCAACCCCTTCTCCAGCCACAGGTTGTCCAGCCACTGGTCGATCAGCCGCTCATCCTCGGCGGCCACGGTTACCGCCGTGCAGCGCCGGTCCTCACTCAACGCAACACCTCGGCCTGTTGGATCAGGTCGTTCTCCAGCGGGTACTCGGCGAACCCCTGCTCCAGCCGCTGTATCACCCGGATGCCCTGTTTGTCGGCATGTACCAGTTGGCCTTCCACATCATTGCCAAAGTAGGTAAAAATGCGCACCGGCGCCCCCACATAGGCCGGCAGCTCCTGCAGTGGCGTTGGCCGGTACCGCTTGCTCTCCCCCCGCTCCGGCCGCTGCGAGGCGGCAACCGCCGCTGCAAACCGTGGCTGTGCCGGCGCCGCTTTGTCTTTTTCTGCCGCTTCCGCCTCGGCCACCGCACCGACCCGACCGGGCTTGCCGGCCCGGGCCAGCTCGGCCGCCAGTGCCGGCCAGTCGATGCCGGCGAACGGCTGTGGTTTGTCATTGATGCTCAGTTGCGCGTCGAGTGACTGCAACAGCGCCACCGGCTCCTGCAGCATCACTTCAGCCATGCCGACACCACCGGGCGAGCGCAGGCTCAGCGCCATCTCAGCACTTGGCTGGCGCAGCTCGAAATAGGCTGCCAACAGATTGTCGGGCAACTCAACGCCACCGGCCTGCAACCACTGCATGAACAGCTGCCGATGGCGCTGGCGGTACTCGGCCGGCTCGACTCCCGCCTCGGCGGCACAGAAGCGATCACGCCGCTGGTTGTAGCCCTGATCGGCGTAGCTGAACGAGAGCGTCTCCAGGCGCGCATTGCCACTGGCCATCATCGGGTTCTGTAGTTGGCTGGGGTCGGCACTGAATTCCATCTTTATTTGCAGTTGCGCCAGGCCCTGGAAATCCGCCAGCAGATCGAGCCGCCCCCGGCGCTTTTTGGTGTCAACACGATAGCCCAGGTCGAGATCCATGACCCATTCGCTCAACCCCATCCGTCGCAGGGTGTTGGTATCAAACTGGCGCACGCCGCCACACCCCAGCGCGGCGGGGCTGACATAGAGCGGATTGGACTCCAGCATCAGGTCGGACTGCCGCTGAAGCTCCCGGAACAGGGCCGAATCCAACCCCTGGCGCACCTGTCTCAAGCTGATATCGAGTTGCTTTGGTGGCGACTGGGCACCGGTGAGGAAATAGAGCGGACCGCCCGCGCGCAGCCGCACCGTTTCGATGCTGACCGGCGCATGGAGCTGGTGGGGTGTTACGATCAGGCCGTCGACCCCCACCGTACCATCGGGGTGGAGGTGGATCGACTCATAGCGTATCTGGGCGAAGGGTGAGAGCCGCTGCACCAGCCCATCCACCTGACGCTTGACCTGATACCAGTAGATGCCATAGCCGGCAGCGGCCAACGCCACCAGAACCACTACCCCCGTCCCCAACTTGCGCATGGCGATACCTCCGCCTCGGTTCAGTATCCGTTCAGAGAGGAAATTCTAGGGCCTGGTCCAGCAAATGGCGAGCACCCAGATCAACAAAAAAGGCAACCGCGAAGGGCTGCCTTTTCCTGGAACGTGACATGCGCCGTATCTCAGCCCAGCTTCTCCTTGATGCGGGCGGATTTGCCGCTGCGCTCGCGCAGGTAGTACAACTTGGCCTGACGCACATCCCCACGGCGCTTCACTTCGATCTGCTCCACGGTCGGGCTGAAGGTCTGGAAGGTCCGTTCAACGCCCACCCCGTGGGAGACCTTGCGCACGGTAAAGGCGGAGTTCAGGCCGCGGTTGCGTTTGCCCAGCACGACCCCTTCAAACGCCTGCAAGCGGCTGCGGCTCCCCTCGACCACACGCACCTGCACCACCACGGTATCTCCCGGGGCAAACGCCGGGATCTCTTTGTTCATCTGTTCAGCTTCAATCTGCTGAATAATCAAGCTCTCGTTGCTCATCGCTCGCTCCTAACCATTGCTACCGCCGGCTTTCTGGGCCGCGCGGATATATTCGCTCAACAGCGTCTGCTGTTCTGGATTCAGATCAATTTTTTCCAGCAGGTCGGGACGCCGCTCCCAGGTCCTGCCCAACTGCTGCTGCAGACGCCAGCGCCGAATCTCGGCGTGGTTGCCACTGAGCAGCACCGCGGGCACCTGTTGCCCCGCCAGCTCTTCGGGCCGGGTGTAGTGGGGGCAATCGAGCAGACCTTCAAAGAAGGAATCCTCGGTTGCGGAGTCCCGATGCCCGAGCACGCCCGGCACCATTCTGGCCACCGCATCCACCATCACCATCGCCGGCAACTCGCCGCCACTGAGGACAAAGTCGCCCAGTGACCACTCCTCGTCGATTTCACTCTGCAGCAGGCGCTCATCGATGCCTTCATAACGCCCCGCCACCAGAATCAGCTTCTCCGCTGCCGCCAGTTCACGCACCCCCGCCTGATCGAGACGGCGCCCCTGCGGGGAGAGGTAGATCACCCGAACGTTCTCGCCAGCGGCTTTTTTGGCCGCCAGAATCGCGTCCCGCAACGGCTGCACCTTCATCAACATGCCGGGGCCACCGCCGTAGGGGCGATCGTCCACCGTGCGATGCCGATCGTGGGTGAAGTCGCGCGGATTCCAGCACGCCACCTGCAGCAGGCCGTTGCGAACCGCCCGCCCGGTGATGCCATAGCGAGTGATCGCCGCGAACATCTCCGGGAACAGGGTGACGATTCCAAACCACATCACTCAGAAATCCGGGTCCCAATCGACCCGCATCAGGCCCGCATCGAGATCGACCTCTTGCACCACCTGCTCCGGCAACCAGGGGATCAACCGCTGCTGGTGATCGATACTTTCGGCCGTCGCCTCAACCACCAGTACGTCGTTCGCGCCGGTCTCCATCAGGTGGCTCACCCGCCCCAGCAACACGCCGGCCGTGGTGTATACCAACAGGTTTTCCAGCTGGCTCCAGTAATACTCACCGGCCTCCAGCGCAGGCAGCTCGGCCAGAGGCACCATGATCTCGCGCCCCTGCCAACGCCTGGCCTCCTCCGGCGTGTCGACGCCGGTCAGCTTGGCGATCAACCCTTTCCCGTGGCGCCGGCCGGCTTCCAGCTCGAGCGGCAGGTACTGCCCATCCGACTCGATCCGCCACGCGGTATATTCCAGTATGTTTTCCATGGGTTGGGTGTAGGAGTGGATTTTGATCCAACCCTTTACCCCATAGGGTGCGGCGAAACGCCCCAGCACCACCAGGTTCTGCTTCTCACTCGCCACCGCCACGGCCGGAACCCGATCTTACTCTGCCGCCGCCGTTGTCGCCTTGCGCGCTTCCTTGAGCAGCTGAGCAACACGCTCAGACGCCTGGGCACCCTTGCTGACCCAGTAATCGACCCGCTCCAGATTGACGCGCAGGCGCTCCTCCTGACCGCGCGCAACCGGGTTGAAAAAACCCACCCGCTCGATAAAGCGGCCATCACGCGCATTACGCGAATCGGCTACGGTGATGTGATAAAACGGACGCTTTTTGGCGCCACCACGAGACAAACGAATAGTGACCATGCGCTGGACCTCTTTATTTCGCTGGATGGGTTTTGGGATCGCCCATCATTTTTGTTTCTTCGTCTCCCGGCCACACTGCCCAGACAGACGAAGGCCAAATCAAACAGGGCGGTGATTTTACGTGAAACCACCGCCCGATGAAAGCAAAAAGATCGAATTTCGAGCAGCTCAGAACCGCGGAAAACCACCGCCGCCGCCCGCGCCGGGGGGCATCATCCCCTTCATGCCACGAGCCAGCTTGGCCATGCCGGATTTGGAGCCGAACTTCTTCATCATCTTCGCCATCTGCTTGTGCTGTTTCAGCAGCCGGTTCACATCCTGCACCTGAGTGCCTGAGCCCCGGGCGATTCGCCGTTTGCGCGAACCGGAGACGATATCGGGACGGCGACGTTCCTGCGGCGTCATCGAGTTGATGATGGCGACCATCTGCATCACCCCCTTCTCCGCCTGGGCGGCTTGGGCCGCCTGCGCCATCTGGCCCATGCCCGGCAGCTTCTCCAACATCGACATCATGCCGCCCATGTTCTGCATCTGCTGGATCTGCTCCTTGAAGTCCTCGAGATCGAAGCCCCTCCCCTTGCTGATCTTCTTGGCAAACTTCTCGGCCTTCTCCTTGTCGATCTTGTGCTCGGCCTCCTCGATCAGGGAGAGCACGTCCCCCATGCCGAGGATGCGCGAGGCGATTCGATCCGGGTGGAACGGTTCCAGCGCATCGCTCTTTTCGCCAACCCCGAGAAACTTGATCGGCTTGCCGGTGATGTGGCGCACCGACAGGGCGGCACCGCCGCGGGCATCGCCGTCGGCCTTGGTGAGGATCACCCCGGTCAGTGGCAGCACCTCGTTGAAAGCGCGGGCGGTGTTGGCCGCGTCCTGACCGGTCATGGCATCGACGACGAACAGGGTTTCGACCGGGTTCACGGCGGCGTGCAGGCGCTTGATCTCCTGCATCATGTTTTCATCGACATGGAGGCGGCCGGCGGTATCGAGAATCAGGACATCGAACGCCTTGACGCGCGCCTGCTGGATCGCCTGCTCGGCGATAAAGACCGGGTCCTGGTCGGCACTGGAGGGGAAAAACTCGACCCCGACCTCGCCCGCCAGAGTCTCCAGCTGGCGGATCGCGGCGGGGCGGTAGACATCCGCGGAGACCACCAGCACTTTCTTCTTCTTGCGCTCCTTGAGGAAGCGGGCCAACTTGGCCACCGAGGTGGTTTTGCCCGCCCCCTGCAGCCCCGCCATCATCAGCACGGCCGGGGGGGTCGTCGCCAGATTCAGCTCCGCGTTGGCCTCCCCCATGACGCGGACCAGCTCTTCGTTGACGATTTTGACGAACACCTGCCCGGGGCTGAGGCTTTTGCTCACCTCCTGCCCGACGGCGCGCGCCTTCACGCCGTTGATGAAATCCTTCACCACCGGCAGGGCGACATCCGCCTCGAGCAAAGCCATGCGCACTTCGCGCAGGGTGCCCTTGATGTTGTCTTCCGTCAGCCTCGCCTGGCCGGTTACACTGCGCAGCGTCTGCGTCAGCCGTTCTGTCAGGTTATCAAACATCGCATACCTCTATCCGCTGGCGACCGCACCCCCGGCCGCCGGCCATTCAAAACTCGTTGGCGACATATTATACAGGAGCCCCCGTTCCGGCGGCACCTCATGCCCCATATTTCCTCCTCTGCCCATT
>JAXHUI010000001.1:41853-109034 GCA_034189745.1 Pseudomonadota bacterium | reverse complement strand
CACGTTCGAGACGTGCCTCGAAGACCCGCCGCTGTTCGGCCGTGACCGGCTCGCCGGCGGCGGCAAGATTGCTCGGATGGAGGCGGTAATCGAGGTGGATTTGCCGGTCGATCTCGGCCGCTACCTGCTCCGGGGTTTCAAACTCGCCCCGCAGTGGGGTACCGAAGGCGACATGCACCTCCCCTTTCTCACCGGTGATCCCCTGGACGATGCTGCTGATATCCTCATCGGCGGATTTCTCATAGGCGCCATGCAGCGCAACCGCCGCCAGCTCGCGGGCCTTGAGCGCGTCGCAGGGGTCGAACTCATAGGCGATGGAGACCGGCACGATATGGAGCCGCTCCACCATCTCACTCAGGCTGCGCTGTTTCCGGTGGGCGATATAGAACATTTTGATCAGCGCCGGATCAGTGCGATCATTGCCATCCTTGGCGCGCCCCTCCCGCTGGGCGATCCAGATCGAATGGCCATTGCCGATGCTGTGGTCGATATAGGCGGAGAGCAGATTCAGCGCCGCTATCCGCTCCCGCCCCTTGGCGGAGCGGTTGACGATAAAGCTCTTGTTGAGCCGCATCAGATCGGACACGTAGGGCTTGCGCAGCAGGTTGTCTCCGATCGCGATCCGCACCGTCGACAACCCGGCCTGGAAGCGCACCCAGTCCACGAACGCCGGGTCCATGGCGATGTCACGGTGGTTGGATACGAACAGGTAGGCCTCATCGGGGTCCAGCCGCTCGAGCCCGGAACAGCTCACCCGGGTGGTGGTGCGTGCGATCATTTTCTGCATGTAGTCGGCTACCAGCTGCTGAAAAGCGGCGATGGTATCGATCTCGCCGACCCGGGCGGCCACGGCGATCCGCACCAGCGGGCGCAGCAGCCACCCCAACGGGCCGGAAGCGTTGGGGAACTGGTAGCGGGTCAGGGCCAAGATGCACTCGTCATCGCGCACCAGGCGTTGCAGGACCGCCTCGACCTCATCATCCCGGTAGGGGCGGATCGACTGAAACGGGTCCGATGTCTTGGTCTGGGCATTCATTTGCGTCTGTCACGCCTCCAGCGGTGGCTGAAAAGCGCACATTTTACCCTGTTGTCGCCCGCTTTACAGTGCCGGCACCGGTAAAAAGCAACGCGCTGCGCAACTGCTACCGGGTTGAGCCGCCGGCGCCGCTCGGGGGTTGGGGGGCTGATCGGGTGGTTCGCCCCCCGGGGGTGGGGCCGGCGCCCGGTCAGAGCACGCCGTAAAGCTCCCGAATCACCCGCTGCAACTCACCACGCCAGGGGCGCTGGCGAATACCAAACGTACTGAGCAGCTTGCGGCACTTGAGCACGGAGGAGGCGGGCCGCTGTGCCGCGGTGGGAAAATCCACCGCAGAGACGGCACGAAGCTCCTGCACCGCCAGCGCCTCATACTGCCGCGCCGCAGCCAGGATCGCCTCGCAAAAACCGTAGCGGGAGGTGATTTCGGCACCGCCGTAGTGGTAGGTGCCCCACACCTCGATGCCGCAGGTCAACTGTCGCAAAATAGCTACGATCACCCGCGCCACATCCTCCGCCGAGGTGGGGCAGCCACGCCGATCATCCACCGCCTCGATGATGGTTTCATGCCGGGCCTGCTCCAGGGTGCGCAGTAGAAAGTTGTCGCCCCGGGCACTGAACACCCAGCTCACCCGGAGAATGAGGTGCTGCGGCTGCAACCGGCGGACGGCTTCCTCTCCCTCCCACTTGCTGCGCCCGAACACCCCCAGTGGCGAGACGGGATCCTCCTCGCTGTAGCCACTGGCGTAGTGGCCATCGAACACAAAATCCGAGGAGAGATGCAGCAGCGGGATACTCAGTTGGGCGCACGCCTCGGCCAGGTTGGCGGCACCGACGCTGTTCACGGCCAGGGCCTGGTCCGGCCGCCGTTCGGCATCGTCGACCCGGTTGAAGCCGGCACAATTGACCACGTAGTCGGGCAGGTGGCGCTCGAGCTGTTGTCGAATCTGCGCCGGCTTGGTTACGTCGAACTTGCGCCGCCCCAGCGCCACACACTCCAGCCCCGGCTGGCGCGACAGCAGCTCCGCCAGGGCGTGGCCGATCTGACCATCGGCACCGCTGACAAGGACTCTGGCTGATGTCGTGTAAGCGCTGGCCACCATGGGCGGATATTCACCTGTTGCTGAGACGACGGCAGGGGGTTGACCCCCCTCTCACCTCGAGCATACCGTAAACAGTGCCACCACACACCTGCCAGGGCTGAAAAAAAGTGCTCCGCAACAATCACAAAAGCCCCGCCATGCGGGGCCTTTGTGCCGATCGTGCCGCAGTTGCAAAAAGCGGATCTCAGAACGGGATATCATCATCGAAATCATCGAACCCCGGAGCCGGCTGCTGCGGTTGCGGCGCTGGCTGGGCCGGCTGCTGACGCGGGGCCGACGGCGGCGTGGACGGGTTATAAGCCGGCTGCTGGGCATATCCGCCGTCGCTGGGCTGCGGCGAGTAGCCGCCACCCTCGCCACCGCGCCCATCCAGCATCTGCATCTCGTTGGCGACGATCTCGGTGGTGTAGCGGTCCTGGCCATCCTGCCCCTGCCACTTGCGGGTGCGCAGGGAGCCTTCGATGTACACCTTCGACCCCTTTTTCAGGTACTCGCCGGCGATCTCCGCCAGGCGGTTGAAAAACACCACCCGGTGCCATTCGGTCCGTTCCTGCTTCTGGCCGGTTTGTTTGTCCTTCCAGCTTTCACTGGTGGCGATGTTCACGTTGGTGACCGCGTTGCCTGATGGCAGGTAACGCACTTCGGGATCAGTTCCCAGATTACCGATCAAAATTACCTTGTTGATACCACGCGCCATCTTGCTCTCCTGTCATCCTGTTAGCCTGGGCCACCGCCTCCCGAGGGTGGCTTGTCCCCGCGAGGATACCATAACCACGGCAGTTTTGGCTGACCCGTTCCAGGCCCTATAATAGCCCTTTTGCCAGCCAAGGCGGAGCCGCAATGGACACGATTCTGGTACGGGGTGCGCGCACCCACAACCTGAAAAATATTGACCTCGACATCCCCCGCGACCGGCTGATCGTCATCACCGGGTTGTCGGGCTCCGGCAAATCCTCACTCGCCTTTGATACCCTCTACGCCGAGGGGCAGCGCCGCTATGTGGAGTCACTTTCCACCTATGCGCGTCAGTTTCTGTCGATGATGCAGAAGCCGGATGTGGATCATATAGAGGGGCTCTCCCCCGCCATCTCGATCGAGCAGAAATCCACCTCCCACAATCCCCGCTCCACCGTCGGCACCATCACCGAAATCTACGACTATCTGCGCCTGCTCTTTGCCCGCGCCGGCGAGCCCCGCTGCCCGGAACATGACCTGCCGCTGGCGGCGCAGACCGTCAGCCAGATGGTCGATCAGGTTCTCGCCCTGCCCGAGGGCACCCCGGTGATGCTGCTGGCACCGGTGGTGCAGGGGCGCAAGGGGGAGCATCTCCACCTCATCAGCCAGTTGCGCAGCCAGGGGTTTGTCCGCGCCCGGATCGACGGCCTGGTGGTCGATCTCGATGACGCGCCGGCGCTGGACAAAAAGCGCAAGCACGATATCGAAGTGGTGGTGGACCGGATCAAGGTGCGCCCCGATCTGCAAACCCGGCTGGCGGAGTCGTTCGAGACCGCCCTCGAGCTGAGCGAGGGGATCGCCCGAATCGCCCCCCTGGATGAGGGGCTCGAGGAGATGGTCTTCTCGGCGCGCTTCGCCTGTCCGGTCTGCGGCCACAGCATTTCGGAGCTCGAACCCCGCCTGTTTTCATTCAACAACCCCCACGGTGCCTGTCCCACCTGTGACGGCCTGGGGGTGCGGCAGTATTTTGATCCCGCCAAACTGGTCCAGGATCGCTCCCTGACTCTGGCCCAGGGGGCCATCCGCGGCTGGGACAAGCGCAGCCTCTACTACTTCCAGCAGCTGCAGGCGGTGGGGGAGCACTACGGCTTTGACCTGGACACCCCGTTCGAGGCCCTGAGCGAACAGCACCGCCAGATCATTCTGCATGGCAGCGGCAACGACAAGGTGAACTTCTACTACCGCAACGATCGTGGGGAGCGGGTGAAAAAGGCGCACCCCTTCGAGGGGGTGATCAACAATCTGGAGCGGCGCTATCGGGAAACCGAGTCTGAGGCGGTGCGCGAAGATCTGGCCCGCTACCTCAACATGCACGCCTGCCCAGCCTGCCATGGCAGCCGTCTGCGACCCGAAGCTCGCCATGTCTATATCGACCAGCGCACCCTGCCCGACCTGGTGCGGCTGCCGATCGGCCAGGCAAAGGTCTACTTCGAGCAGCTGCAACTGGAGGGCAAGCGGGGCGAGATCGCCGACAAGATCCTGAAGGAGATTCGGGAGCGACTCAGCTTTCTGGTCAATGTGGGGCTGGATTATCTCTCGCTGGAGCGCAGCGCCGAAACCCTCTCCGGGGGCGAGGCGCAGCGGATCCGGCTGGCGAGTCAGATCGGCGCCGGGCTGGTCGGGGTGATGTACGTGCTGGATGAGCCCTCCATCGGGCTGCACCAACGCGACAACGCCAGATTACTGAAAACACTGGGCCACCTGCGCGACCTGGGCAACACTGTCATCGTGGTCGAGCACGACGAAGATGCCATCCGCATGGCGGACTACCTGATCGATATCGGCCCCGGCGCCGGCGTGCACGGGGGGCGGGTGATCGCCGCAGGCTCACCGCAAACCATCATGCAGACCCCCGAGTCGATCACCGGCCAGTATCTCTCCGGCAAGCGCTCCATTGCCGTACCGGAGCGGCGCAAACCGGTGGAGCGTGACAGGATGCTGCGCCTGATCGGAGCCAGTGGCAACAACCTGCGTCAAGTCACGCTGGAGCTCCCCGTTGGCCTGATCACCTGCGTAACCGGCGTCTCCGGCTCCGGCAAGTCGACTCTGATCAACAACACCCTTTATCCGGTCGCCGCCACCGCGCTCAACCACGCCACCACGCTGGATGCCGAGCCATTCGAACGGATCGAGGGGCTGGAGCTGTTCGACAAGGTGATCGATATCGATCAGAGCCCCATCGGACGCACCCCCCGCTCCAACCCGGCCACCTACACCGGCATCTTCACCCCGATCCGCGAGCTCTTTTCCGGCACCCAGGAGGCGCGCTCACGCGGCTACAAGCCGGGGCGATTCAGTTTCAATGTGAAAGGTGGCCGCTGTGAAGCCTGCCAAGGGGATGGCGTCATCAAGGTGGAGATGCACTTCCTGCCGGATATCTATGTACCCTGCGATGTCTGCAAGGGCAAACGCTACAACCGGGAAACCCTGGAGGTAAAATACAAGGGCAAAAGTATCGATCAGGTGCTGCAGTTGACGGTGGAGGATGCGCGCCAGTTCTTCGATGCCATACCGCCGCTGGCACGGCGGCTGCAGACGCTGATCGATGTCGGCCTCAGTTATATCCGCCTCGGCCAGGCCGCGACCACCCTCTCCGGTGGCGAGGCGCAACGGGTCAAACTGGCGCGCGAATTGAGCAAGCGGGACACCGGAAAAACCCTCTATATTCTGGACGAACCCACCACGGGGCTTCATTTCCACGACATCCAGCAACTGCTCGATGTGCTCCATCGGCTGCGCGATCACGGCAACACCATCGTCATCATCGAGCACAACCTGGACGTGATCAAAACCGCCGACTGGCTCGTCGACCTGGGCCCGGAAGGGGGCAGCGGTGGCGGCGAGATCATCGCCTCCGGCACCCCCGAGCACGTTGCGCAGCAGCCACACTCCTACACCGGGCAGTTCCTCAAGCCGCTGCTGAATAGCGCCGCGCCCTGAGGCCGGCGGCGGGCGAAAAAAAACCCGGCAACCTGACGGGCCGGGTTTTTTCAGTGCCAAAGCGCGTTAATCTTCCCCGCTCTCATCGGCAACAGCGTGCCCTGCGGGGCGATCCACCAGCTCAACGTAGGCCATCGGCGCCTTGTCACCGGCGCGGAAACCGCACTTGAGAATGCGGACATAGCCACCGGGACGGGCCGAATAACGGGGCCCCAGCTCATTGAACAGTTTACCGACAGCTTCTTTGCTGCGGGTACGGGCGAACGCCAAACGCCGGTTGGCAACCGAATCGGTTTTGGCCAGCGTGATCAGCGGCTCAGCAAAGCGGCGCAGTTCTTTTGCCTTAGGCAGCGTGGTCTTGATCAGTTCATGTTCGAACAGCGACGCCGCCATGTTTTTGAACATCGCTTTGCGGTGCGCACTTGTGCGATTTAAGTGTCGACCAGATTTACGATGACGCATTTTCTAAATCCTTTACAACGTTGGGTTGGAAGTCAGACTCAAGAGGCTGCCTTGTCATCGCCTTTCAAATTGGCCGGGGGCCAGTTTTCCAGACGCATACCAAGGGAGAGACTTTTGGACGCCAGCACATCCTTGATTTCAGTCAACGACTTCTTGCCCAAGTTAGGAGTCTTCAGCAGCTCCACTTCGGTGCGCTGGATCAAATCACCGATATAGTAGATCTGCTCTGCTTTCAGACAGTTCGCGGAACGCACCGTCAGCTCCAGATCGTCGACCGGACGCAACAGAACGGGATCGATCTCCGGTTCATTCGGTTCGGTTCGAGTCAGTTCACCCGCATCCTCGAGGTCGACGAACACCATCAACTGCTGCTGCAAAATGGTAGCCGCACGACGGATACACTCTTCGGGATCGACGGTACCGTTGGATTCGATATCGATCACCAGTTTATCCAGATCGGTGCGCTGCTCTACACGTGCACTTTCAACGGCATAGGAGACGCGTAGCACAGGGCTATAGCTGGCATCCAGCAGCAAACGTCCAATGGCGCGAGTTTCATCCTCATCCCCGTTGCGCGCATCCGCCGGAACATAGCCCCGGCCGCGAGTCACCCGCAACTGCATGTTCAAGGAGGCGCCCGGGTTCAGGTGCGCAATCAGATGATCGGGATTGGCGATTTCGACATCCTGAGTCAGCTGAATATCACCCGCCGTTACCGGCCCCGGCTCCGACTTGGAGAGGGTCAGAAGTGCTTCCTCACCGTTATGCAGCGCGATGGCGACACCTTTGAGGTTGAGCAGGATCTCGATCACATCCCCCTGTACCCCTTCGATGCTGCTGTACTCGTGCAACACCCCCTCGATCTCCACCTCAGAAATGGCACAGCCCGGCATGGAGGAGAGCAGAATACGGCGCAGCGCATTGCCCAGGGTATGGCCGAACCCACGTTCCAGCGGCTCGAGAGTCACCTTGGCGCGGGTTTTGCTGATCTCCTGCACGTCGATGTGACGCGGGTAAAGAAACTCGTTTACTGAACGCTGCATAGTTCCACCAGTCAAGAGTTCAAGAATTACTTCGAGTAGAGCTCGACGATCAGGTGCTCGTTGATGTCGGCGGAAAGATCACCGCGTTCCGGCAGGGCTTTGAAAGTACCTTCCATCTTCGCAGGATCGACCTCGATCCACTCAACAGGTGCACGCTGTGCGGCCAGATCCAGCGCGTGTTTGATCCGCAGCTGGTTTTTGGCTTTCTCGCGAACCGCTACCACATCACCCGCCTGTACCTGGTAGGAGGGAATGTTGACCACCTGACCATTGACCGTGATCTGGCGGTGGGTCACGACCTGACGGGCCTCGGCACGGGTAGAACCATACCCCATGCGGTAGACGACGTTGTCCAACCGCCCCTCCAGAAGCTGCAACAGGTTTTCACCCGTGGCCCCCTTGCGGCGGGCGGCTTCCTTGTAATAACCACGGAACTGACGTTCCAGTATGCCGTAAATACGGCGTACTTTTTGCTTCTCACGCAGCTGCAGCCCATATTCAGAGAGGCGACCACGACGGGCGCCATGAACACCGGGTACTGTTTCTGCTTTGCACTTGCTGTCAAGCGCGCGGACACCACTCTTCAGAAAGAGATCGGTGCCTTCACGACGGGACAGCTTGCACTTTGGTCCAAGATAACGAGCCATATTACCGTCTCCAGATTAAACGCGACGCTTCTTCGGCGGACGACAACCGTTGTGCGGAATCGGGGTCACGTCCGTGATGTTTGTGATTTTGTAACCGCAGCTGTTCAGTGCACGCACGGCGGACTCACGGCCCGGTCCCGGGCCCTTCACAAACACGTCGAGGTTTTTCAGACCGTATTCCAGAGCGGCCTGACCGGCGCGCTCGGCTGCCACCTGAGCGGCAAACGGAGTGCTTTTGCGGGAACCACGGAAGCCGGAGCCCCCTGAGGTTGCCCAGCTCAGCGCATTACCCTGACGATCGGTAATAGTGATGATGGTGTTGTTGAAGGAGGCGTGGATGTGCGCAAGGCCATCCGCCACCTGCTTTTTGACCTTTTTACGTGTGCGATTACCTGGCTTAGCCATATTCGGAATTCCTATCGCTTACTTACGGATCGGCTTACGCGGCCCTTTACGGGTGCGCGCGTTGGTCTTGCTGCGCTGACCACGCACCGGCAGATTGCGCCGGTGGCGCAGGCCACGGTAGCAGCCGAGGTCCATAAGGCGCTTGATGTTCATGTTGACTTCGCGACGCAGGTCGCCTTCAACGGTCAACTTGGCAATTTCACCACGAACATTATCGAGCTGCTCTTCAGACAGATCACCAATTTTGGTGCTAGGTGCAATAGCAGTGGCTTCGCAGATCTGTCGTGCAGTCGTGCGGCCTATCCCGTAAATGTAAGTCAGAGAAATTACCGCATGCTTATTGTCAGGAATATTGACGCCAGCGATACGGGCCATTCAATGTACTCCATGTTTATGTTCTGGGAGAGCGCTCACCAGAACCAATCATTCTTTAGTTCGTGGAAGGCGCGAGATTTTACACCCTGATCAAAAACAAATCAAGGAAACGCACCCCCACTCCCAGCCTGGCGTGGATTAACCCTGGCGTTGCTTGTGTCGGGGTTCCACCTTGCAGATCACGCGCACGGAACCGTTGCGTCGTACGATCTTGCAGTTACGGCAAATCTTTTTAACAGATGCACGTACTTTCATGATCCACCTCATTGGGCTTAGCGCAGCAGACCCGCGCCGCCTTTAAGATTCGATTTTTTCATCAGCGACTCATACTGGTGCGACATCAGATGCGACTGCACCTGGGCCATGAAGTCCATAACCACGACCACCACGATCAGCAGCGACGTGCCGCCGAAGTAGAAAGGCACGTTCCAGGCCACCACCAGAAACTGGGGCATCAGGGAAACGGCCGTGATATAGAGTGCGCCAAACAGAGTCAGGCGACTCAGCACGGAGTCGATATAGCGTGCGGACTGCTCACCGGGACGAATCCCTGGGATAAAGGCACCTGATTTCTTCAGGTTGTCTGCCACATCGCGCGGATTGAACACAATCGCGGTGTAGAAGTAGCAGAAAAACACAATGGCGATCGCAAACAACAGAATGTACAGCGGCTGTCCCGGCCCCAGGGCCAGAGCCACATCCTGCAGCCATCCCATCCCTTCGGATTGACCAAACCATTGCCCCACCGATGCCGGGAAGAGCAAAATGCTGGACGCGAAGATCGGCGGGATAACCCCGGCCATATTGACCTTCAACGGCAGATGGCTGGATTGCGCGGCGTAGACACGGCGCCCCTGCTGGCGCTTGGCGTAGTTGATGGTGATGCGGCGCTGGCCACGTTCCATGAACACGACAAAACCGACAGTGGCGATCGCGATCACCGTGATCGCCAGCAGCGCCAGGACGTTGAGATCCCCCTGACGTGCCGCTTCGAAGGACTGGCCGATCGCACCGGGCAGACCCGCCACGATACCGGTAAAGATCAGGATCGAGATGCCATTGCCGATGCCGTGCTCGGTGATCTGCTCACCCAGCCACATCAGAAACACGGCACCGGCCACCAGGGTTACCACCGCTACGAAGTAGAAGCTGATATCCGCGTTGAAGGCGATCCCCTGACTGGCCAGGCCGACCGCCATCCCCAGCCCCTGCACGGTCGCCAGAATGACGGTCCCGTAGCGGGTGTACTGGCTGATCTTGCGTCGACCCGCCTCCCCCTCTTTCTTCAACTGCTCCAGGTGAGGACTGACCACCGTCATCAACTGCATGATGATGGATGCAGAGATATAGGGCATGATCCCCAGCGCCAGAATCGACATCCGCTCCAGCGCCCCCCCCGAGAACATGTTGAACAGACTGAGGATGGTTCCCTGATTCTGATCGAACAACGCCGCAAGCCGATCAGGGTTGATACCGGGTAGCGGAATATGCGCTCCGATACGGTATGCGATGATCGCCAGCAGAACGAATCTGAGTCGAGCCCAAAGCTCTTTCAGTCCGCTCTGCATGCCTGCCGGTATCTGTCCTTGCTTAGCCATTTACGCCTCGACTTTGCCGCCAGCGGCCTCGATCGCAGCCTGTGCGCCTTTGGTCACTTTCAGCCCCTTGACGGTAACGGGCTTGTTGATCTCACCGGACAGAATGACCCGCGCGGAGGTGATCTCCTCACGGATGATATCCGCCTGTTTCAACGCCGCCAGATCGACGACATCGACACCGGCAGCCGCCAGCTCGTGCAACCGAACCTCAGCCACATAGCGCGCCTGACGGGAGGTGAAACCAAACTTCGGCAGCCGCCGCTGGATCGGCATCTGACCGCCTTCGAAGCCCGGATTGACCCGTCCGCCGGAGCGGGACTTCTGCCCCTTGTGGCCACGGCCGCCGGTTTTACCCAGTCCGGAACCGATACCGCGTCCCACACGCTTGGGTGCGTGTTTGGAACCGGCGCCCGGGCGTAGAGAATTCAAACGCATTGGGTGACTCCTTTTATTCGCCTTCCACACTGACCATGTAGTTGACTTTGTTGATCATCCCGCGCACGGACGGCGTGTCCTCCACCTCGACGGTGTGGCCGATACGGCGCAGACCCAGCCCCTTCACACACTGAATGTGTTTGGGCAATCGACCGATGGTGCTGCGAGTCTGTGTAACCTTGATCGTCTTCGCCATCGTTTAGCTCTCCAGAATCTCTTCAACCGACTTGCCACGCTTGGCGGCAACGTCTTCGGGTGCTTTCATCACCTTCAGACCGTTGATGGTTGCACGCACCACGTTCACCGGATTGGTGGAGCCATAGCACTTGGCCAGTACGTTGTGAACACCGGCCAGTTCCAGCACGGCGCGCATGGCCCCCCCGGCGATGACACCGGTACCCTCTGAAGCGGGCTGCATGTACACCCGGGAGGCGCCATGACGGGCCTTGACCGGATACTGCAACGTGTGCCCGTTGAGCTGGACGCTGATCATGTTACGGCGCGCCTGCTCCATCGCCTTCTGGATCGCGACCGGCACTTCACGCGCCTTGCCACGGCCAAAGCCAACCCGGCCCTTGCCATCGCCAACGACCGTCAGTGCCGTAAAACCGAAGATACGACCCCCTTTGACCACTTTGGCGACGCGGTTTACCTGAACCAGCTTCTCTTGCAGTTCACCGTCTTTCTGTTCGTGATTTGCCATAATAGAAACCTTTAGAATTCCAGGCCGCCTTCGCGGGCAGCATCAGCAAGCGCTGCCACACGACCGTGGTATTTGAAACCGGAGCGGTCAAACGCTACCTTGGAGATGCCGGCTTCCTTGGCCCGGCTGGCGATCAAAGCACCCACTTTTTTGGCGGCTTCGATATTCCCGGTAGCACCTTCACGCAGATCTTTTTCCACTGTGGAAGCAGAGGCCAGAACCTGGCTGCCATCAGCGGAGATCACCTGCGCGTAAATATGACGCGGCGAGCGGTTCACACAGAGGCGAACAGCACCCTGCTCGCGCATTTGCATGCGCGAGCGCCGCGCACGACGGATACGAGCTTGTTTCTTAACGTTCATGACCCTGCCTTACTTCTTCTTAGCCTCTTTACGGCGTACATATTCGTCGACATAACGAACCCCCTTGCCTTTGTAAGGCTCGGGCGGACGGAATGCGCGAATCTCTGCAGCCACCTGACCAACACGCTGTTTGTCAGCACCGCTGACCACAATGGTGGTGTTGTTCGGTGTTTCCGCGGTAACACCTTCGGGCAGTTCGTAATCGATCGGATGGGAGAAGCCCAGCGTCAGGTTGAGCACTTTGCCCTTCGCCTGCGCCCGGTAGCCAACCCCCTGCAAGTTGAGCGTCTTGGAAAAACCTTCCGTTACACCGACCACCATATTGTTGACCAGCGCACGTGCCGTACCCGCCAGTGCCATCGACTGTTTGGCGCCATCACGCGGAGCAAAAAGCAGCTGACCCTCGGCCTGCTCGACGGCCACCGAAGGGTGCAGCTCCAGACTCAGCTGACCGTTCTTGCCCTTGGTGGTCAGCGACTGCCCCGCCAGTTTGATCTCCACGCCTGCCGGTATGACTACGGGTTTCTTCGCAATTCGTGACATTGGAATACCTCTTAGAATACCGTGCAGATGACTTCACCACCGATGCCTGCCTTGCGGGCGGCGCGATCGGTCATGACGCCTTTGCTGGTAGAGACAACGGCGATACCCAGACCATCGGCCACCTTCGGCAGTTCGGCCGCGCTCTTGTAGATGCGCAAACTGGGGCGACTGACCCGCTTGATCTCTTCGATGACCGGCTTGCCTTCAAAGTATTTCAACTCGATGGAAAGCACCGGTTTCACATCACCTTCGACGGTGAAATCGGCAATGTAGCCTTCATCCCGCAGCAGCGTCGCAACGGCAACCTTCTGCTTCGATGAGGGCATGGCAACATGGGCCTTTTCAGCCATGTGCCCGTTACGGATACGGGTAAACATATCCGCGAGGGGGTCTTGCATACTCATGCTATCAACATCCTCTCAAGTGCAGCGCAGTGCGGTAGCAGGCCCAACGCCTGCCCAGACCACTGAGCTTACCAATGACAAACTTACCAGCTTGCCTTCTTCAGACCCGGAACGTCACCGCGCATGGCGGCTTCGCGCAGCTTGTTACGGCACAGTCCAAACTTGCGATAAACGCCGTGGGGACGACCTGTAATCTTGCAGCGGCGCTGCTTGCGCACCGGACTCGCATCGCGCGGCAGCTTCTGCAGCGCGACCTGTGCCTCCCAAACCTCATCTTCTGAACTGTTCGGGCTGGCGATGATTGCTTTGAGCTCAGCACGCTTGGTCGCGTGTTTGTTCACGAGACGTTCGCGCTTGAGCTCACGATTGATCATGGAAACCTTGGCCATTATTCAACCCTGCCTTATTTCTTGAACGGGAACTGCAGCGCGGAGAGCAGTGCACGACCTTCGTCGTTGGTCTTCGCGGTGGTGGTGATCGTAATATCGAGGCCACGCAGCTTGTCGACCCTGTCGTAGTCGATCTCCGGGAAGATGATCTGCTCCTTGACACCCATGCTGTAGTTGCCACGGCCATCGAAGGACTTCGGGTTCAGACCGCGGAAGTCACGGATACGCGGGATGGACACGTCCACCAGACGATCCAAAAATTCCCACATTCTCTGCCCGCGCAGCGTGACCTTGCATCCGATCGGCCAGCCCTCGCGCACCTTGAAGCCGGCAATGGACTTGCGGGCATTGGTGACGACCGGTTTCTGACCCGCGATCGCGGTCATGTCGGCAACCGCATTTTCGAGCTGCTTCTTGTCGCCCAACGCCTCACCCACACCCATGTTCAAGGTGATTTTGGTGATCCGGGGAACGGCCATGATATTGGGGCAGTTGAGCTCCTCTTTGAGCTTCTGCTTGATTTCGTTTGCGTAAAGCGCTTTCAATCTGGACATTTGCACCAACCTCTCTTACCTGGCACCAACGATGATTTCGCCGGTAGACTTGTAGAAGCGGACCTTGGTGCCGTCTTCGAGCAGCTTGAAGCCTACACGATCGCCTTTGCCGGTCTGCGCGTTGAAGATGGCCACGTTGGAGGTCGCGATCGGCGCTTCCCGTTCAACGATGCCACCCGGGCGGCCCAGCATCGGATTGGGCTTCTGGTGTTTCTTGATCATGTTGACGCCAGAGACGACCAAACGATCATCCCGCAGCACGCGCATCACTTTGCCACGCTTGCCCTTGTCTTTACCTGCGATGACGATGACTTCATCGTCGCGACGAATCTTGCGCATTATTCTACCTTGTCCTTTCCTGCTACCCTCTCATGCTCAAAAACGCCAAACCCATCGCGGGAGTGGCGTTTTCAACAAGACGTTGTCGTGAAACAATGTCTTAGAGCACTTCAGGCGCCAGGGAAATGATCTTCATGAACTTCTCATTGCGAAGCTCACGCGTTACCGGGCCGAAGATACGTGTTCCGATCGGAGCGTCGTTGTTGTTCAAAAGCACCGCCGAATTGGTATCGAAGCGGATCAATGAACCATCTGGACGACGAACCCCTTTGCGGGTACGCACTACGACAGCCTTGAGTACCTGGCCTTTCTTCACCTTGCCACGCGGTATCGCTTCCTTGACGGTCACCTTGATGATGTCGCCAACGGATGCGTAACGGCGGTGAGAACCACCCAGGACCTTAATACACTGCACTCGCTTGGCGCCGCTGTTGTCAGCCACATCAAGCATCGTTTCAGTCTGAATCATGGTCTACTCCACAAACTGTATAAACCGCCACCCCAACCGCCACGACCGGCAGCCAGGGCAAACAGGCATAATGGAGCAAAGGCGCGTTAGTTTACACCTTTGCCGCGCGCTCTTCAATGCGAATGAGCGACCAGGTTTTGGTCTTGGACAGCGGCCGGGATTCGGCGATCGTTACCAGATCACCCAGCTGGCACTCATTCTTCTCATCGTGCGCATGCAGTTTGGTGGAGCGTTTGACAAACTTGCCGTAGATCGGGTGTTTTTCCTTACGCTCAACCAGAACTGTGATGGTTTTATCCATCTTGTCACTGACGACCTTGCCGGTCGCAGTTCGAGTACGTTTTTCCGCGCTCATTTGGTCACCTGCATTTCATTGAGTACTGTCTTGACGCGAGCGATATCACGACGCACCTGCCCCAGCAGGTGAGTCTGCGCCAGCTGGCCAGTAGCTTTCTGCATCCGCAGGTTGAACTGTTCCTTCAGCAGCCCCAGCAACTCCTGCTGCAGCTCTTCAACGGACTTGTCGCGCAGTTCAGTAGCTTTCATTACATCACCGTCCGTTTAACAAAAATGGTTGATACCGGCAGCTTGGCGGCCGCCAGCGCGAAGGCTTCCGCCGCCAGCTCCTCGGGAACACCGCTCATCTCGAACAGCACCTTGCCGGGCTGAATCTGGGCGACCCAGTATTCCACGCTACCCTTGCCCTTACCCATCCGCACTTCGAGCGGTTTGGTGGTGATCGGCTTGTCCGGGAAAATCCGAATCCAGATCTTGCCACCACGCTTGACGTGCCGGGTCATGGTCCGACGGGCCGCTTCGATCTGGCGAGCCGTGATGCGACCGCGACCGGTCGCTTTCAGCGCAAACTCACCAAAGCTGACCTTGCTGCCGCGTTGTGCCAGGCCGCGATTGCGACCTTTCATTACCTTGCGGTATTTCAGTCGTTTCGGTTGCAGCATTGACGTCTACCTCACTTAGAACCTTTCTTCTTCGGTGTATTTTTCTCGGCCCGTACCTGTTCGATACCACCGAGGACCTCACCCTTGAAGATCCAGACTTTAACGCCGATCACACCGTAGGTGGTGTGGGCTTCGTAGGTAGCGTAATCGATGTCTGCACGCAACGTGTGCAGCGGAACACGACCTTCTCGATACCATTCAGTCCGGGCGATCTCGGCGCCGCCGAGGCGACCACCCACCTGAATCTTGATGCCCTTGGCGCCCTGACGCATGGCGTTTTGTACCGCACGCTTCATGGCACGGCGAAACATGACACGGCGTTCCAACTGGCTGGCGACGCTCTGGGCGACCAGCCTTGCATCCAGGTCCGGCTTGCGTACCTCTTCGATGTTGATGTGTACAGGCACACCCATCATCTGGGAAACGGCGTTGCGCAGCTTTTCGACATCTTCGCCTTTTTTACCGATCACGATCCCCGGCCGCGCCGTGTAGATGGTGATTCTGGCATTTTGTGCCGGGCGCTCGATCTCGATGCGGCTCACGGATGCATTCTTCAGCTGCTGATCCAGGTACTCGCGCACCTTGAGATCGTTCAGCAGCCGGGTAGCGTATTCGGACTTGTCGGCATACCACACCGAGGTGTGATCCTTGACGATTCCAAGCCGAATACCGGTCGGGTTTACTTTCTGACCCATGTTGAACTCTCCTAGCAGTCAGCTCTTAGTCGGCCACCTTGACGGTGATATGTGACGTGCGTTTCAGGATGCGGTCGGCGCGCCCCTTGGCCCGCGGCCGGATACGCTTCATGGTCATCCCCTCATCAACGAAAATCGTTGACACGCGCAGCTCGTCGATATCGGCACCTTCGTTGTGCTCCGCGTTCGCGATGGCGGACTCGAGTACCTTCTTGACCAGGTGTGCACCCTTCCTGGTGCTGAACGCCAGGATATTCAGAGCTTCGCCCACAGACTTGCCACGGATCTGATCAGCGACCAGTCGGGCCTTCTGGGCGGAGATGTTGGCGCCTACATGCTTGGCGATCACTTCCATCATCAACCCCCTTACTTTTTCTTGGCCTTCTTGTCGGCTGCATGACCGCGGTAGGTCCGTGTCGCAGCGAACTCGCCCAGTTTATGACCGACCATGTCCTCGGTGATGAACACCGGTACATGCTGACGGCCGTTATGTACTGCAATCGTGAGGCCCACAAACTGTGGAAACACAGTGGAGCGGCGTGACCAGGTTTTGATCGGACGACGCTCGTTAGCCTCGATGGCAGCCTCTACCTTCTTCAACAGGTGAAGGTCGATGAACGGACCTTTCTTCAGTGAACGTGGCACAGCTGTATCCTCTTATTTAGCCTGACGACGGCGTACGATCAGTTTATCGGTACGCTTGTTGGAACGGGTCTTGTGGCCCTTGGTCGGCACACCCCATGGGGTAACCGGATGACGCCCACCGGAGGTGCGACCCTCACCACCACCATGCGGGTGATCGACCGGGTTCATCACCACACCACGCACGGTGGGACGAACGCCGCGCCACCGTTTGGCACCCGCTTTACCCAGCTGTCGCAGACTGTGTTCGGCGTTACCCACCTCACCCAGGGTCGCCCGGCACTCACTGAGCACCTTGCGGGTCTCGCCCGAGCGCAGCCGCAGGGTCGCGTAGGCCCCCTCACGGGCTACCAGCTGTGCGGAGGTTCCTGCCGAACGGGCGATCTGAGCCCCTTTGCCCGGTTTCATCTCGACGCAGTGGATCGTGCTGCCCAGCGGAATGTTACGCAGCGGCAGCGCGTTGCCAACCTTGATGTCAGCATCGTCCCCGGACTGGATGGTGGCGCCCGTGGCCAGCCCCTTGGCGGCGATGATGTAACGGCGTTCGCCGTCGGCATATTTCACCAGCGCGATGTGCGCGGAACGGTTGGGATCATACTCCAACCGTTCGACGACGGCGGGGATCCCATCCTTGTTGCGGCGAAAATCGACGATACGGTAATGTTGTTTGTGCCCACCGCCGATGTGGCGGGTGGTGATCCGACCGTTGTTGTTACGACCACCGGACTTGCTCTTCTTCTCCACCAGCGCGGCAAAGG
Source organism: Pseudomonadota bacterium (assembly GCA_034189745.1). Lineage (GTDB taxonomy): Bacteria > Pseudomonadota > Gammaproteobacteria > Pseudomonadales > Balneatricaceae > Marinobacterium. The sequence goes on along the minus strand of JAXHUI010000001.1, from coordinate 91,439 downwards.
GCTTACCCTTGTGCAGATCAGCGCTGACCACCTTCACGAGATGACGACGTCCAGCAGAGGTCGGCTTTGCTTTAATGACTGCCATTGTTCAACCCCTCGTTATTAGCCTGCCAGGAAATCGATTTCAGAGCCTTCAGCCAGGCGCACATACGCTTTGCGAACATCGTTACGCTTGCCCAGACCACGCTGGGTGCGCTTGGTTTTACCCTTGATGTTCAGCACGCTGACGCCGGCCACCTTGACGTTGAATAGCTCTTCAACGGCTCGCTTGATTTCCGGTTTGGTTGCATCCCTGGCCACGCGGAAGACAACCTGATCGCTGCCATCCGCCACAACTGTGGCCTTCTCAGAGATGTGTGGTCCGAGCAACACCTTGTATATGCGTTCCGGGTTCATGCCAGCACCTCCTCAATTTTCCTCAGAGCAGGGACTGTCACCAGGACCTTCTCGAAACCAACCAGGCTTACCGGGTCGATACCGGCAGCGTCGCGTACATCGACGTGCGGGACGTTGCGCGCAGCCAGATACAGATTCTGCTCGACGTTTTCAGTGATCAGCAGTGCGTTGTCCAGATTCAACTGATCGAGTTTGGCAACAAACTGCCTGGTTTTGGGTGCATCCAGCTGGAAATCTTCCACGACCACCAGACGCTCCTGACGCACCAGCTCAGAGAGGATGCAGCGCATCGCCGCGCGGTACATCTTCTTGTTTACTTTCTGGGCCCAGTTGCGGGGCTGGGCAGCGAATGTCACCCCCCCTGATCGCCACAACGGTGACCGGCTGGTACCGGCACGGGCACGCCCGGTCCCCTTCTGGCGGAAGGGTTTAGCACCACCGCCGGAGACGGCGGAACGGTTTTTCTGCGCTTTACTCCCCTGTCGGCCCGCTGCCATATAGGCAGTGACGACCTGGTGTACCAGCGCCTCATTGAACTCTTTACCAAAAGCCAGGTCGGAAACTTCCACCGTTCCGTTGGCTCCAGTCAGATTCAGATTCATCACAATCCTCCTCAGGCGCGTGCTTTGACAGCAGGTTTAACGATCACATCGCCGCCGGTGGCGCCCGGGATTGCTCCCTTGACGATCAGCAGGTTACGCTCGGCATCGACACGCACGACCTCCAGGGTCTGCACCGTGCAACGCTCGGCCCCCATGTGACCGGCCATCTTTTTACCCTTGAAGACACGCCCGGGGGTCTGACATTGACCGATGGAACCCGGAGCCCGGTGAGAAACGGAGTTACCGTGGGTCATATCCTGGGTGCGAAAATTCCAGCGCTTGACACCGCCCTGAAAACCCTTGCCCTTGGTTTGCCCGGTAACATCGATCTTCTGACCGGCTTCGAAGCGCTCAACTGTCAGCGAATCGCCAACGTTGATTTCCTCGTCACCATTCAGACGGAACTCCCATAAACCGCGCCCGGCCTCGACTCCGGCCTTGGCGTAGTGACCCGCTTCCGGCTTGCTCAGGCGGTTCGCCTTGCGGCTGCCGGTGGTCACCTGTACCGCTGCATAGCCATCCCGTTCGACGGTCTTGATGCGGGTAACACGGTTCGGTTCCATTTCGATGACGGTGACTGGCACGGACACGCCATCTTCTGTGAAGATACGGGTCATCCCCGCTTTACGTCCGATAAGTCCTACAGACATGTTTATACCTCTTGCCAGTTGTGTACGGGGCTGTCACCCGCTATGGCTGCCCTTTTCAGGCGCATTCCACAAATAGCGCTTCATTGATTGAATAAAGTGGCGCCGTGCGCCATTAGCCGAGGCTGATCTGCACTTCAACACCCGCCGCGAGATCCAGTTTCATCAGCGCATCGACGGTTTTTTCCGTCGGTTCGACGATGTCCAGTACACGCTTGTGAGTACGGATTTCATACTGGTCGCGCGCGTCTTTATTGACGTGCGGAGAGATCAGTACGGTAAAACGCTCTTTGCGGGTAGGAAGTGGGATCGGACCACGCACCTGAGCACCCGTCCGCTTGGCGGTCTCAACGATCTCCTGAGCAGACGAGTCGATCAGGCGATGATCAAAAGCCTTCAGACGAATTCTGATTTTTTGGTTCTGCATTCTGATCACGCATTTCCTGTAAGTTTTTTAACGGCAATAGCCGACCTCCCCTCGGATAAAGGGGACGCAAATTCTACCCAGCCCCACCGCCCCCGTCAACTACAAATTTGCGTTTCGATCAAGAGCCGTGGCAATAAAAAAGCCCTCCGAAGAGGGCTTATGGAGATTCGGGAAGTGATCGGTGCGGCTTATTCCAGGATCTTGGCGACCACGCCGGCCCCGACGGTACGACCGCCTTCACGGATGGCGAAGCGCAGCCCCTCTTCCATCGCGATCGGGTTGATCAGGGTGACGGTCATCTGCACGTTGTCCCCCGGCATCACCATCTCGACCCCTTCCGGCAGCTCACAGGCACCGGTGATGTCGGTGGTACGGAAGTAGAACTGCGGGCGGTAGCCGTTGAAGAACGGGGTGTGACGACCGCCCTCCTCCTTGCTCAGCACATACACTTCGCCTTCGAAACGGGTGTGCGGGGTGATGGTGCCCGGCTTGGCCAGTACCTGACCGCGCTCCACGTCGTCACGCTTGGTGCCGCGCAGCAGCGCGCCCACGTTCTCGCCAGCACGCCCTTCGTCCAGCAGCTTGCGGAACATCTCCACGCCGGTGCAGGTGGTTTTGGTGGTGTCGCGGATCCCCACGATCTCCACTTCGTCACCCACTTTCAGGATGCCGCGCTCGATACGCCCGGTCACCACGGTACCGCGACCGGAGATGGAGAAAACGTCCTCGATCGGCATCAGGAACGGCTGGTCGACGGCACGCTGCGGCTCGGGAATGTACTCGTCCAGCGTCTCCACCAGTTTTCTCACCGCGGTGGTTCCAAGGCCGTTCTCATCTTCGCCATTGAGCGCCATCAGCGCCGAACCGATGATGATCGGGGTGTCATCGCCGGGGAAGTCGTACTGGTCCAGAAGCTCGCGCACCTCCATTTCGACCAGCTCCAGCAGCTCCTCGTCGTCCACCATGTCCGCTTTGTTCAGGAACACCACGATGTAGGGTACGCCCACCTGACGGGACAGCAGGATATGCTCGCGGGTCTGCGGCATCGGGCCGTCCGCGGCGGAAACCACCAGAATCGCGCCATCCATCTGCGCCGCGCCGGTGATCATGTTCTTGACGTAGTCCGCGTGTCCCGGGCAATCGACATGGGCGTAGTGGCGTGTCGGTGATTCATACTCTACGTGGGAGGTGGAGATGGTGATACCACGCTCGCGCTCTTCCGGTGCGTTGTCGATACCGTCGAAGGCAACGGCCGCGCCGCCCCATACTTCCGCGCAAACGCGGGTCAGCGCGGCGGTCAGTGTCGTTTTGCCGTGGTCAACGTGGCCGATGGTACCTACGTTGATGTGCGGCTTGTTACGTTCAAATGATTGCTTGGCCACGGTTATATCCTCTTAATTCAGCAATTGGCTTATCAGTTCTGCTTGATAACGGCTTCGGCAATATTCTGCGGAGCTTCGGCATAGCCCTTGAACTCCATAGAATAGGTCGCACGACCCTGGGACGCGGAGCGCAGGTCGGTAGCGTAACCGAACATTTCACCCAGCGGTACCTCGGCGGTGATCACCTTGCCGGATGGGCTGTCTTCCATCCCCTGCACCAGACCGCGACGACGGTTGAGGTCACCCATCACATCGCCCATGTACTCTTCAGGGGTTACGACTTCAACTTTCATGATCGGCTCTAGCAAGCACGGACTAGCTTCCTGTGCGTACTTTTTCAGTGCCTGTGAAGCGGCGATTTTAAACGCCATCTCGTTGGAGTCAACTTCATGGAAGGAACCGTCATACAGGCGGGCCTTCAAACCGATGAGCGGATAACCGGCGATGACGCCGTTTTTCATCTGCTCCTCGATCCCTTTCTGTACCGCCGGGATGTATTCCTTCGGAATGGCACCCCCTACGATCTCGTTGATGAACTCCAGCCCTTCCGCTTCGCTCGGGCTGAACTCGATCACCACATGGCCGTATTGACCGCGCCCACCGGACTGACGCGCAAACTTGTGGTTGGCGACGACGGCCTTGCGGATCTTTTCGCGGTAAGCAACCTGCGGCTTGCCGATGTTAGCCTCCACCTTGAACTCGCGCCGCATGCGATCGACGATGATATCCAGATGCAGCTCGCCCATCCCGGAGATGATCGTTTGCCCGGTCTCCTCATCGGTTTCGACCCGGAAGGAGGGATCCTCCTGCGCCAGCTTGCCCAGCGCCACGCCCATTTTTTCCTGATCGGCCTTGGACTTCGGCTCCACCGCAACGGAGATCACCGGCTCCGGGAACTCCATCCGCTCAAGCACAATTTTCTTGTCCGGGTCGCACAGGGTGTCACCGGTGGTGACATCCTTCAGCCCGATCATCGCCGCGATGTCACCGGCGCGTACTTCCTTGATCTCTTCACGGCTGTTGGCGTGCATCTGCACCATACGACCGATCCGCTCCTTCTTCTGCTTGACAGAGTTGTACACGCTGTCGCCGGAGTTGAGCACACCGGAGTAGACGCGCACGAAGGTGAGCGTGCCCACGAACGGGTCGGTGGCGATTTTGAACGCCAGTGCCGCAAACGGAGCATCATCGTCGGCTTCACGGGTTTCTACGCTTTCGGCCTTATCGTCGAGGGTGCCCTCGATCGGCTTGACCTCGGTCGGTGACGGCAGATATTCGACCACCGCGTCCAGCATCGCCTGCACGCCCTTGTTCTTGAACGCAGAGCCGGCCAGCATCGGGACGATCTCGTTGTTGAGCGTGCGCGCACGCAGCCCCGCCTTGATCTCTTCCACGCTGAGCGCTTCGCCTTCGAGATACTTGTTCATCAACTCTTCGTTGGCTTCGGCGGCCGCCTCGACCAACTGCTCCCGCAGCTCTTCCGCTCTGGCTTGCAGCTCGGCCGGAATCTCTTCCAGAGTGAAGGTCATGCCCTGATCGTCTTCGTTCCACATGATCGACTTCATGATCACCAGATCGACCACGCCCTTGAACTGATCCTCCGCGCCGATCGGGATGTTGATCGGCACCGGGGTGGCGCCAAGGCGTTTTTTCAGCTGTTCGACAACCATGTAGAAGTCGGCGCCGGCCCGGTCCATCTTGTTGACGAACACCAGCCGGGGCACCTCGTACTTGTTGGCCTGACGCCATACCGTTTCGGTCTGTGGCTGCACACCCGAGGAAGCGCACAACACTACCACGGCGCCATCCAGCACTCGCAGGGAGCGCTCCACTTCGATGGTGAAGTCGACGTGTCCCGGGGTGTCGATGATGTTGACGCGATGCTCGTCGAACTGCTGATTCATGCCGCTCCAGAAGCAGGTGGTGGCGGCCGAGGTGATGGTGATACCACGCTCCTGCTCCTGCTCCATCCAGTCCATGGTGGCGGCGCCATCGTGGACTTCACCGATCTTGTGGGACAGACCGGTATAGAAGAGAACACGCTCAGTGGTTGTGGTCTTGCCGGCGTCTACGTGCGCACAGATACCGATGTTGCGATACCGTGCGATGGGGGTTTTACGAGCCACGACTCAATTCCTCTGATGGTTAGAAGCGATAGTGGGCAAACGCCTTGTTGGCTTCTGCCATGCGATGCACGTCTTCCCGTTTCTTGACGGCGGCACCACGACCTTCAGCCGCGTCCGCCAGCTCACCGGCCAGGCGCAACGCCATGGATTTCTCGCCCCGTTTGCGGGCGGCGTCGACCAGCCAACGCATGGAGAGCGCCATGCGGCGGGAGGGACGTACTTCCACGGGCACCTGATAGGTGGCACCGCCTACCCGGCGGGATTTGACTTCGACCAGCGGCTGAACGGTTTCCAGTGCTTTTTCAAACAGCTCCAGCGGGTTCTGCTTGGTGCGTTCTTCGAGTTTGTCCATCGCACCATACACGATGCGCTCGGCAACAGATTTCTTGCCATGCACCATCAGGTGGTTGATGAACTTTGCCAGGGTAATGTTACCGAACTTGGGATCCGGCAGGATTTCGCGCTTCGCAGCGACGCGTCTTCTTGGCATTAGATAAGCCCTCTGTCATAAATTAAGGTCTTCAGGATATGCGGATTGTATTCACATCCGCCCTTACTCTTATCGTCGTTCGGTCTCGCTTTAACAGCTACGCAACCCTGAGCGGCCACCGGCTGGAACAGCTTCACCGTCGGAGCGACGGGATCAGGACTTGGGACGCTTGGTACCGTATTTGGAACGGCCCTGTTTGCGATCGTTGACACCGGAGCAGTCCAGCGAACCTCGAACGGTGTGATAACGAACACCCGGCAGGTCTTTTACTCGACCGCCCCGGATCAGGACCACCGAGTGTTCCTGCAAGTTGTGACCTTCACCACCGATGTAGGAAGACACTTCAAAGCCATTGGTCAGGCGCACACGACATACTTTACGCAGCGCCGAGTTCGGCTTCTTCGGGGTAGTCGTGTAAACACGGGTACACACGCCACGACGCTGGGGACAGGCTTCGAGCGCACGAACGTCGCTCTGCTGCACCTTGCGCTTGCGTGGCTGGCGTACCAACTGGTTAATTGTTGCCATTAAGCAAACTCCACGTTTGGTTTTTTACCATCGTTATGGGCTGAACGCTCGGTCCAGCACGAAAGGGCCGAAATTCTACTCAATTTCGGCCCGGAACGTCAATTATCGAACACTATTTACTCATCATTCGACGACGACATGGAGGCGTTGAGCGCCTCGGTCAGTGCCTGTTGCACATCTTCCGCGCTCACCGTCATCCCATCCGTTGCCATCTGCCGTTTGCGCTTGCGCTCGCTGTGGTAGGCCAGCCCGGTACCCGCCGGAATCAGGCGCCCTACCACCACGTTTTCTTTCAGACCGCGCAGGTAATCCCGCTTGCCGGTCACCGCCCCCTCGGTCAGCACCCGGGTGGTCTCCTGGAAGGAGGCGGCGGAGATGAACGACTCCGTCGCCAGCGAAGCCTTGGTGATCCCCAGCAGTACCCGTTCAAACCGGGCCGGAATCTTGCCTTCCGCCACGAGCCGGTCATTCTGCTCGATGATGGTGGCATACTCCACCTGATCCCCCGGAATGAAGTCGGAATCGCCGGTTTCGGTGATCTCCGCCTTGCGCAGCATCTGCCGCACGATCACTTCAATGTGTTTGTCGTTGATCGCTACCCCCTGCAGACGGTACACCTCCTGAATCTCGCTGACGATATATTTGGCCAGCTCGGCCACGCCGAGAATGCGCAGGATATCGTGGGCGTTGGAGGGGCCATCGGAGATCACCTCCCCTTTCTCCACGGTTTCACCTTCAAACACATTCAGGTTGCGCCACTTCTGGATCATGATCTCGACCGGATCGGAGCCATCCAGCGGGGTGATCACGATGCGCCGCTTGCCCTTGGTTTCCTTGCCAAAGGTCACGGTACCGGAAACCTCTGCCAGCACGGCGGATTCCTTCGGCTTGCGGGCCTCGAACAGATCGGCCACCCGCGGCAGACCCCCGGTGATATCCTTGTTGACCGACCCCTCCTGCGGGATTCGCGCCAGAATATCGCCAATCTGCACATCGGCGCCGTCGTTCAGGTTGACGATCGCCCGTGCCGGCAGCAGGTATTGCGCCGGCATATCGGTGCCGGGGTGGCACAGATCGTTGCCCTGCGCATCGACCAGCTTGATCATCGGGCGGATATCCTTGCCCGCCTGGGGACGATCCTTGCCATCGAGAATCTCGATGGTCGACAGCCCGGTCAGCTCATCGGTCTGGCGCTTGATGGTGATACCATCTTCCATACCGACATACTGGATCCGGCCCGCCACCTCGGTCACGATCGGGTGGGTGTGGGGGTCCCAGTTGGCGACCACCGCTCCGGCTTCCACCCGGGAGCCATCCCGCACCTTGATGATGGCGCCATAGGGCAGTTTGTAGCGCTCCCGCTCACGGCCATGCTGATCGGTTACCCCCACCTCGCCGGAACGGGAGGTGGCCACCAGATTGCCGTCGGTGCGTTCGACATATTTCAGGTTGTGCAGCCGTATTTCGCCGCCGTTTTTCACCTGGATGCTGTCCACCGCCGCGGCCCGCGAGGCGGCGCCACCGATGTGGAAGGTTCGCATGGTCAACTGGGTGCCCGGTTCACCGATCGACTGGGCGGCGATCACGCCGACCGCCTCACCCCGGTTGACCAGATGCCCACGGCCCAGGTCACGGCCATAGCAGTTGGAGCAGATGCCGACCTGCGCTTCGCAGGTGATGGCGGAGCGCACCAGGATCTGGTCGATGCCGCTGTATTTCTCGTCGTTCTCCAGCCGATAGAGCCAGGTTTCATCGATCAGGGTACCCGCCTCGATCAACGTTTCCCTGCCGCTGGGATCGAGCACATCCTCCGCCACGACCCGGCCCAGCACCCGCTCACCCAGGCTGACGATCACATCGCCCCCCTCGATCATCGGCTGTACCAAGACCCCCTTATCGGTGCCGCAATCCGGCTCGGTGATCACCACATCCTGTGCCACATCGACCAGACGGCGGGTCAGGTAACCGGAGTTGGCCGTTTTCAGGGCGGTATCGGCAAGCCCCTTGCGCGCGCCGTGGGTGGAGATGAAGTACTGCAGTACGTTCAACCCCTCGCGGAAGTTGGCCACGATCGGCGTTTCGATGATGGAACCATCCGGCTTGGCCATCAGGCCGCGCATACCGGAGAGCTGACGGATCTGGGCGGCACTACCACGGGCACCGGAGTCGGCCATCATGTAGACCGAGTTGAACGACTCCTGCTCCACACGGTTGCCCTCGGCGTCCACCACCACGTCCACCTTCAGGTTGTCCATCATCTTCTTGGCCAGCAGCTCGTTGGCGCGGGACCAGATGTCGATCACCTTGTTGTACTTCTCGCCCTGGGTAACGAGACCATCGGCGAACTGCCGCTCGATCTCCTTCACTTCCCGGTCCGCCTCGGCGATGATCTCCACCTTCTCGGCCGGGATCTCGAAGTCGTTCACCCCGATGGAGGCGCCGGACATGGTTGCCTGACGGAACCCCATGTACATCAACTGGTCGGCGAAGATCACCGTATCCTTCAGGCCGCAGCGGCGGTAGGCTTCATTCAGCAGCCGCGAGATCGATTTTTTCTTCATCGCCTGATCGACCAGCTCGAACGGCAGCCCATCGGGTACGATATCGAACAGCAGGGCGCGGCCGACGGTGGTGTTCTTCAGCTCGTAGCGCTTCTCCACATTGCCTTCGATATCGCGGATCACCTCATGGATCCGTACCTTGATCCGCGCCTGCAGGTGGACCTGGCCGGCCCCGTGGGCCCGCTGTACCTCCTTGATATCGGAGAAGATCATCCCCTCTCCCTTGGCGTTGATCCGCTCCCGGGTCATGTAGTAAAGACCGAGCACCACATCCTGAGAGGGCACGATGATCGGCTCGCCGTTCGCCGGTGAAAGGATGTTGTTGGTGGACATCATCAGGGCACGGGCTTCCAACTGCGCCTCGATGGTCAGCGGCACGTGGACCGCCATCTGGTCGCCATCGAAGTCGGCGTTATAGGCCGCGCACACCAGCGGATGGAGCTGGATCGCCTTGCCCTCGATCAGCACCGGCTCGAACGCCTGAATGCCAAGACGGTGCAGAGTGGGTGCCCGGTTGAGCAGGACCGGATGCTCGCGGATCACCTCATCGAGGATATCCCAAACCAGCGGCTCCTCCCGCTCAACCATCTTTTTGGCCGCCTTGATCGTGGTGGCGTGGCCGCGCAGCTCCAACTTGGAGAAGATGAACGGTTTGAACAGCTCCAGCGCCATCTTCTTCGGCAGGCCGCACTGGTGCAGCCGCAGGTAGGGGCCGACCACGATCACCGAACGGCCCGAGTAGTCCACCCGCTTACCGAGCAGGTTCTGGCGGAAGCGCCCCTGCTTGCCCTTGATCATATCGGCCAGGGATTTCAATGGCCGCTTGTTGGAGCCGGTAATGGCACGGCCACGGCGGCCGTTGTCCAGCAGTGCGTCCACCGATTCCTGCAGCATCCGCTTCTCGTTGCGCACGATGATATCCGGCGCGTTCAGATCGAGCAGGCGCTTCAGGCGGTTGTTGCGGTTGATCACCCGGCGGTAGAGATCGTTCAGGTCGGAGGTGGCGAAGCGACCGCCATCCAGCGGCACCAGTGGGCGCAGATCCGGTGGCAGCACCGGCAGCACCTCCATGATCATCCAGGCGGGATCGTTGCCGGATTTGAGGAACGCTTCCATCAGCTTGAGCCGCTTGGAGAGCTTCTTGATCTTGGTTTCGGAGTTGGTTTGCGGCAGCTCCTCACGCAGTTGCTTGCACGCCTCCTCCAGATCGATCGAGGTCAGCAGCTCCCTGATCGCCTCGGCCCCCATGCGCGCGTCGAACTCGTCGCCGAACTCCTCCAGCGCCTCGAAGTACTGCTCGTCGTTCAGCATCTGGCCGCGCTCGAGCGTGGTCATGCCGGGGTCGATCACCACGAACGACTCGAAGTAGAGTACCCGCTCGATATCCCGCAGGGTCATATCCAGCATCAGGCCGATCCGGGAGGGGAGCGATTTCAGAAACCAGATGTGCGCCACCGGCGAGGCGAGCTCGATATGGGCCATCCGTTCACGCCGCACCCGGGTCTGGGTGACCTCGACGCCACATTTTTCGCAGATCACGCCGCGGTGTTTCATGCGCTTGTACTTGCCGCACAGGCACTCGTAGTCCTTCACCGGGCCAAAAATCTTGGCGCAGAACAGGCCATCGCGCTCCGGCTTGAAGGTGCGGTAGTTGATGGTTTCCGGCTTTTTGACCTCACCGTAAGACCAGGAACGGATCATATCCGGCGATGCCAGGGAGACCCGGATGGAATCGAACTCCTCGGACTGGCCCTGGGATTTCAGCAGATTCAGCAAATCTTTCATTGTCTATAGCTCCTCGCGGAGTTCTCTGCGCCGGAGCCCGTAGGCCCCGGCCTGGTGATCATTCAGGTCTTACTCGCTCTCGAGCTCGATATCGATGCCGAGGGAGCGGATCTCCTTGATCAGCACGTTGAACGATTCGGGCATGCCCGGTTCCATACGGTGATCGCCATCGACGATATTTTTGTACATTTTGGTCCGACCGTTCACGTCATCCGATTTCACGGTCAGCATCTCCTGCAGGGTGTAGGCGGCGCCATACGCCTCCAGCGCCCAGACCTCCATCTCACCGAAGCGCTGGCCACCAAACTGCGCCTTGCCGCCCAGCGGCTGCTGGGTGACGAGGCTATACGAGCCGGTGGAGCGGGCGTGCATCTTGTCGTCCACCAGGTGGTTCAACTTCAGCATATACATGTAACCGACGGTGACCGGCCGGTCGAACAGGTCGCCGGTGCGGCCGTCGTAGAGCCGAACCTGGCCACTGTCATCCAGATCGGCCAGCCGCAGCAGCGCCTTGATCTCACTTTCTTTAGCGCCGTCGAACACCGGCGTCGCCAGCGGCACCCCCGCTCTCAGGTTGGCGGCCAGCTCCAGGATCTCCTCGTCACTGAAGCTGTCCAGCTCCTCCTGACGGCCCGCGGTCAGCCCCCCATGATCATCGTTGTAGATCTGGCTCAGGAAGGCTCGCAGCGCCTTGACCTTGTCGGCCTTGGCCTGCTCCTGTTCCAGCATGGCGTTGATCTTGCGGCCCAACCCCTTGGCGGCGGCTCCGAAGTGGGTCTCCAGAATCTGCCCCACGTTCATCCGCGAGGGCACACCCAACGGGTTGAGGACGATATCGACCGGCTCACCGTTGGCGTCATAGGGCATATCCTCCACCGGCATGATCACCGAGATGACCCCCTTGTTGCCGTGCCGGCCCGCCATCTTGTCACCCGGCTGTACCCGGCGCTTGGTGGCCACGTAGACCTTGACGATCTTCAGCACCCCCGGTGCCAGATCATCCCCGGTCTGCAGCTTGCGTTTCTTGTCTTCAAACCGTTTGTCCAGATTCTCGCGCCGCTCTTCCAGCTGTTTGTGCGCCAGCTCCAGCTCCTGCGCGACCGCCTCGTCCGCCACCCGGATCTTGAACCACTCCGACTTTCTCAGCCCGGCCAGGAACGCCTCGCTGATCGTCTCACCTTTTTTCAGCCCTGCCCCACCCTCGGCCGGGAGGCCGACCAGCTTGCGCTGCAGCCGCTCGAAGGTGGCCTGCTCGACGATGCGGTACTCTTCGTTCAGATCCTTGCGGATCGCATCCAGCTCCGATTTCTCGATCGCCAGGGAACGCTCATCCTTCTGCACGCCATCACGGGTAAATACTTGCACATCGATAACCTTACCGATGGTGCCGGTTTTAACCCGCAGCGAGGTATCCTTCACATCGGACGCCTTCTCGCCGAAGATCGCCCGCAGCAGTTTTTCCTCCGGCGTGAGTTGGGTTTCCCCCTTCGGCGTCACCTTGCCCACCAGAATGTCGCCCGGCCCCACCTCGGCGCCGATATGTACGATACCGGCCTCATCCAGCTTGGAGAGCGCGGACTCGCCCACGTTGGGAATATCGGAGGTGATCTCCTCCGGCCCCAGCTTGGTATCCCGCGCCACACAGGTCAGCTCCTGAATGTGGATGGTGGTGAAACGGTCATCCTGCACCACCCGTTCGGAGATGAGAATGGAGTCCTCGAAGTTGTAGCCGTTCCAGGGCATGAAGGCGATCCGCATGTTCTGGCCCAGCGCCAGCTCCCCCAGATCGACGGAGGGGCCATCGGCCATGATGTCTCCGCGCTGCACCACCTCGCCCGGACGAACGATGGAGCGCTGGTTGATACAGGTGTTCTGGTTGGAACGCACATATTTGGTGAGGTTGTAGATATCCACACCGGCATCGCCCGCCTGGACCTCGTCATCATGCACCCGTACCACGATGCGGGCGGCGTCCACCGACTCGATCACGCCACCGCGCCGTGCCACCACGCACACCCCGGAGTCCTGCGCCACGTTGCGCTCGATACCGGTGCCCACCAGCGGCTTCTCCGCCCGCAGGGTCGGCACGGCCTGGCGCTGCATGTTGGAGCCCATCAGCGCCCGGTTGGCGTCATCGTGCTCCAGGAAGGGGATCAGCGCCGCTGCCACGGAGACCACCTGACGCGGAGAGACATCCATGTACTGGATCCGCTCCGGCGGCATGACGGTAAACTCGTTCAGGTGGCGCACCGCCACCAGGTCGTCGGTGAGACGGCCGTTCTCATCCATCGCCGCAGAGGCCTGGGCGATGACGTATTTGTTCTCCTCGATGGCGGAGAGGTAATCGATCTCGTCGGTGACTTGGCCATCCACCACACGACGGTAGGGGGTTTCGAGGAAACCGTAGCCGTTGGTGCGGGCAAACACCGCCAGCGAGTTGATCAGGCCGATGTTCGGGCCTTCAGGAGTCTCGATCGGGCAGACCCGGCCATAGTGGGTCGGATGCACGTCGCGCACCTCGAACCCGGCCCGCTCCCGGGTCAAACCTCCCGGGCCCAGCGCGGAAACACGCCGCTTGTGGGTGATCTCGGAGAGCGGGTTGTTCTGGTCCATGAACTGGGACAGCTGGCTGGAGCCGAAAAACTCCTTGATCGCCGCCGCCACCGGTTTGGCGTTGATCAGATCCTGCGGCATCAGGTTATCCGCCTCCGCCATGGAGAGGCGTTCGCGCACGGCGCGCTCGACCCGCACCAGTCCGACGCGGAACTGGTTTTCCGCCATCTCACCCACGGAGCGGATGCGGCGGTTACCCAGATGGTCGATATCGTCGACGGTGCCTCGCCCGTTGCGGATCTCGATCAGGATTTTCATCACATCCAGAATGTCGTTCCGGTCGAGCACCCCGGAGCCGGTCTCCTCTTCCCGACCCAGGCGCCGGTTGAACTTCATCCGCCCCACGGCGGAGAGATCGTAACGCTCAGGGGAGAAAAACAGGTTCTCGAACAGGGTTTCGGCGGACTCCTTGGTGGGGGGCTCGCCGGGGCGCATCATGCGGTAGATCTCGACCAGCGCTTCAAGCTGATTGCGGGTCGGATCGATGCGCAACGTATCGGACACGAACGGCCCACAATCCAGATCGTTGGTGTAGAGGGTCTCGATCCGCTCGATGCCCAACTGCTGCATTTTACCGATCAACTCCTCGGTGATCTCGGTATTGCACTTCGCTACCAGCTCACCGGTGCTCGGATCGACCAGATCGTGCGCCAGCGCCTTGCCGATCAGATATTCGGCGGGCACGTTGAGTTGGCCCATCCCCGCCTTCGCCATCTGCCTGATGTGACGCGGGGTGATCCGCCGGCCCGCCTCGACGATGACATTGCCTTCGGGGTCTCTGATCTCGAACGACATGGTCTCGCCGCGCAGCCGCTCGGGGATCAGGTCCATCCAGATGGCGTCCTTCTCCAGGGTCCAGCCGGTGGTCTCGAAGAAGGTTTCCAGAATCTCCTGCGCTTCCATCCCCAGCGCCCGCAGCAAAATGGTCGCCGGCAGCTTGCGACGGCGGTCGATGCGAACAAACAGGTTGTCCTTCGGATCGAACTCGAAGTCGAGCCAAGAGCCACGGTAGGGGATGATGCGGGCGGAGTAGAGCAGCTTGCCCGAGGAGTGGGTCTTGCCCTTGTCGTGATCGAAGAACACCCCGGGGGAGCGGTGCAACTGGGAGACGATGACCCGCTCGGTACCGTTGACGACGAAGGTACCATTGTCGGTCATCAGGGGCATCTCGCCCATGTAAACTTCCTGCTCCTTGATATCCTTGACCGCCTTGGTGGAGGAGTCGCGGTCATAGATGATCAGGCGCACTTTGACGCGCAGAGGCGCGGCGTAGGTGATACCCCGCTGCTGACACTCTTTCACGTCGAAAACGGGTTCGCCCAGACGGTAACCGGCGTACTCGAGGGCTGCGTTGCCAGAGTAAGAGACGATTGGAAATACGGAATTGAACGCGGCGTGCAAGCCTTCATCACGACGTCCATCGCCCGGATTGCCTTCCTGCAGGAAGCGGCGATAGGAGTCGAGCTGAATCGCCAGCAGGTATGGCACATCCATAACCTGTCGCAACTTGGCGAAATTCTTGCGAATGCGTTTCTTCTCAGTATATGAATAAGCCATCAGTGTTCCCCAGCATCTGCACCCAGGTTGAGAAGCCAGTCCGTCGCGTGGCCGCGATCGGGCTGTGTTGCCATCATTTATCGCTGACTATAAATAACGGAAAAAGGCCGGTGGCTTCTCGCCACCAGCCATACGCTTTCAAGCAGTTTCAAGCCACTTTGTGCGCATCTACGCGATTACTTGAGCTCAACAGTCGCGCCAGCTTCTTCCAGAGCTTTCTTCAGCTCTTCCGCTTCATCCTTGGACACGCCCTCTTTGACGGTGGAAGGTGCTCCATCCACCAGCTCTTTGGCCTCTTTCAGCCCCAGCCCGGTGACACTACGCACCGCTTTGATGACGTTTACTTTCTTCTCGCCGGCAGCCGTCAGTACAACGTTGAACTCGGTCTGCTCTTCAACGGCCGCGCCGGCATCACCCGCCGGGCCCGCCATGACGGCGGCGGCCGCCGTTACGCCGAATTTTTCTTCCATTGCTTCGATCAGCGCAACGACGTCTTTAACGGACATTTCTGCGATTGCGTTGATGATATCTTCGTGAGTCAGAGACATGATTCAAATCCTGCTAATTGGGTAGAGCGGTAGCTCGTTAAAACGGTTAAAAAAGCGCCAACGCCGTGCGTTATGCCGCTGCTTGCTCTTTCTGGTCGCGGATGGCCGCAATGGTACGCACCAGCTTGCCGGCTGCGGCCTCTTTCATGACGCTCATCAGCTTGGCGATCGCTTCGTCGTAGGTCGGCAGGCTTGCCAGCATGGTGATGTCGACCAGTTCGCCTTCGAAGGCGGCTGTTTTCAGCTCGAGCTTCTCGTTTTTCTTCGCGAACTCCTTGAGGATTCGCGCACCGGCACCGGGGTGCTCGGTGGAGAAGGCGATAATGGTCGGACCAACAAAGCTTGCCTGCAGACAGGCGTAGTCGGTGCCCTCTACTGCGCGACGGGCCAATGTATTGCGCACGACTTTCAGCCATACGCCATTTTCACGGGCCTCTTTACGCAGCGCCGTCATCTCTTCCACCGTTACGCCGCGCGAGTCGGCCACGACGGCGGAAAGAGCAGACTTGGCGGCTTGCTGGACTTCAGCGACGATCGCTTTTTTGTCTTCGAGTCCTAATGCCACGATTTACTCCTGGATATAGTCTTGCGACTGTTTACCAACCACCCCGCCAGGCGGGGCTTCTGAGTACGGTGGTTTGATTCGCATGAATCTCACCGTCTGCGCAGGCTGGTGTTTCCATTAAGATGCCGCCACCGAAGTGACGACATCACCTGCGGTCTTTGACGGCCTTCGTCTCTGCATGACAGGTCACGAAGACCCTCAAAAAACCTGTGCCGCGATCAAGCGCTCAGCGAGGATTGATCGATCGGCAGACCCGGCCCCATGGTGGTGGACAGGGTCACTTTCTTGACATAAACCCCTTTGGACGAGGAGGGTTTCAATTTCTTCAGCTCCGTCAGCAGCGCCTCAACATTCTGCTGGATCGCCTCGGGCTCAAACCCCAGCTTGCCCACAGAGCAGTGAACGATGCCGTTTTTGTCGGTACGAAAGCGCACCTGACCGGCCTTGGCGTTTTTGACCGCGGTCACCACGTCCGGCGTTACGGTGCCAACTTTCGGGTTCGGCATCAGCCCGCGCGGCCCCAGGATCTGGCCCAACTGACCGACGACGCGCATGGCGTCCGGGGTGGCGATCACCACGTCAAAATCCAGGTTCCCCGCTTTTATCTGCTCGGCCAGGTCTTCGAAACCGACAATATCGGCACCTGCAGCCTTGGCTTTCTCCGCGTTCTCGCCCTGGGCGAAAACCGCGACGCGGACCTCTTTGCCGGTACCGTTGGGCAGCACGCTGGAGCCACGCACAACCTGATCGGATTTGCGCGGGTCGACTCCCAGGTTGACCGCAACATCCACCGATTCGGTAAACTTGACACTGGAAACCTCGCTCAGCAAGGTCACCGCGTCGGTGATCGGGTAGAGTTTGCCACTCTCGATTTTTTCACGAATCGCCTTCTGGCGTTTTGTCAGCTTGGCCATTATTCATCACCCTCTACGACAAGCCCCATGGAACGCGCGCTACCGGCGATGGTGCGCACCGCCGCATCCATATCGGCTGCGGTCAGATCGGGCATTTTGGTGGTTGCGATCTCTTCCAGCTGCGCGCGGGTGACCGTTCCCACCTTCTCGGTATTGGGACGTGCCGAACCACTCTTGAGGCCGGCCGCTTTCTTCAGCAGAATGGAGGCCGGTGGTGTCTTGGTGATGAAGGTAAAGCTGCGGTCGCTGTATACGGTGATGACCACCGGAATCGGCAGGCCCGGCTCGATCCCCTGGGTCTGGGCGTTGAACGCCTTGCAGAACTCCATGATGTTGACGCCGTGCTGACCCAGAGCCGGCCCTACGGGGGGGCTGGGGTTGGCCTGACCGGCCTTCACCTGCAGCTTGATATACGCATTGATCTTTTTAGCCATTGAGCTACTCCCTTGGGTACGAACGCCCTACGGGCTCCCCATTTTCACAACAACGAAAACCGCCCGATGGCGGCCTCGTTACCAGATTCTCAGGCCTTTTCGACCTGAGTGAATTCGAGCTCGACCGGGGTCGAGCGCCCGAAGATGAGCACCGCCACATGCAGCCGGTTCTTGTCGTAATTGACCTCTTCGACCACGCCATTGAAGTCGGCGAAAGGACCATCGATGACGCGCACCATCTCGCCGGGCTCAAATAGCGTTTTGGGCCTCGGTTTATCCGCACCGCTTTCCACCCGCTGCAGGATCTCCTGCGCCTCTTTCTCGGTGATCGGTGCCGGCTTGTCCGCCGTACCCCCGATAAAACCCATTACGCGCGGGGTGTTCTTGACCAGATGCCAGGTTTCATCGTTCATCACCATCTGGACCAGCACATAGCCGGGGTAGAACTTGCGCTCGGACTTGCGTTTTTTGCCGTCACGGATCTCGACCACCTCTTCGGTGGGAACCAGCACCTCACCGAACAGATCCTGCATTGCGTAGCGCTCGATCCGCTCTTTCAGCGCCTTCATGACCCGCTTTTCGTAGCCGGAATAGGCATGCACGACATACCAGCGCTTCTTCTCCGTGTCCATGCTCACTCCTCTTATCCGATGATGCTGGAGACCAGCCAACCCAACAGGGAATCGAGCCCCCAAAGCGCCAGCCCGACCAGCAGCACGGCGATCACCACAATGGCGGTTGTCTGTAGCGTTTCCTGGCGCGTCGGCCAGACGACCCGGCGAATCTCATTTTTGGCTTCATTGAACAGCTTGAAGAAAGCCTTTCCCCGCGCGGTCTGCAGCGCAACCAGCCCCGCAACCAGCGCCAGCGCCAGCAATGCCAAAACGCGATAGAGCAGCGACTCGCCGGCAAAGATGGAGTTCCCCACCACACCGGTCGCAACCAGTGCAACGACGATGAGCCACTTCAGGCCATCGAATTTGGATCGTTCGGAAGTCACTTTGGAGTTCACGCCAGGGCCTCGAAAAATGAAAGCTTGCGCTTTGTGTGACGCCACCCCCGATTAGGAATGGCAGGCCAGGAGGGACTCGAACCCCCAACCTGCGGTTTTGGAGACCGCTGCTCTGCCAGTTGAGCTACTGGCCTGTTGCGTAACAGGGAGGCACATTATAGGCACCTCCCCGCATGGGCGCAACAGGGAATCGCGCAATTTTACGCGAGGATCTTGGCGACCACGCCGGCCCCGACGGTACGACCGCCTTCACGGATGGCGAAGCGCAGCCCCTCTTCCATCGCGATCGGGTTGATCAGGGTGACGGTCATCTGCACGTTGTCCCCCGGCATCACCATCTCGACCCCTTCCGGCAGCTCACAGGCACCGGTGATGTCGGTGGTACGGAAGTAGAACTGCGGGCGGTAGCCGTTGAAGAACGGGGTGTGACGACCGCCCTCCTCCTTGCTCAGCACATACACTTCGCCTTCGAAACGGGTGTGCGGGGTGATGGTGCCCGGCTTGGCCAGTACCTGACCGCGCTCCACGTCGTCACGCTTGGTGCCGCGCAGCAGCGCGCCCACGTTCTCGCCAGCACGCCCTTCGTCCAGCAGCTTGCGGAACATCTCCACGCCGGTGCAGGTGGTTTTGGTGGTGTCGCGGATCCCCACGATCTCCACTTCGTCACCCACTTTCAGGATGCCGCGCTCGATACGCCCGGTCACCACGGTACCGCGACCGGAGATGGAGAAAACGTCCTCGATCGGCATCAGGAACGGCTGGTCGACGGCACGCTGCGGCTCGGGAATGTACTCGTCCAGCGTCTCCACCAGTTTTCTCACCGCGGTGGTTCCAAGGCCGTTCTCATCTTCGCCATTGAGCGCCATCAGCGCCGAACCGATGATGATCGGGGTGTCATCGCCGGGGAAGTCGTACTGGTCCAGAAGCTCGCGCACCTCCATTTCGACCAGCTCCAGCAGCTCCTCGTCGTCCACCATGTCCGCTTTGTTCAGGAACACCACGATGTAGGGTACGCCCACCTGACGGGACAGCAGGATATGCTCGCGGGTCTGCGGCATCGGGCCGTCCGCGGCGGAAACCACCAGAATCGCGCCATCCATCTGCGCCGCGCCGGTGATCATGTTCTTGACGTAGTCCGCGTGTCCCGGGCAATCGACATGGGCGTAGTGGCGTGTCGGTGATTCATACTCTACGTGGGAGGTGGAGATGGTGATACCACGCTCGCGCTCTTCCGGTGCGTTGTCGATACCGTCGAAGGCAACGGCCGCGCCGCCCCATACTTCCGCGCAAACGCGGGTCAGCGCGGCGGTCAGTGTCGTTTTGCCGTGGTCAACGTGGCCGATGGTACCTACGTTGATGTGCGGCTTGTTACGTTCAAATGATTGCTTAGCCATTGCGAGTCAACCTGATCAAGTCGTTTCGAGGACGCAAACACAACAAAGGGTAGACATATCGCTATATCTACCCTCTGCAACAAAACTGGAGCTCATGGGCGGATTTGAACCGCCGACCTCACCCTTACCAAGGGTGTGCTCTACCCCTGAGCTACATGAGCAAGTTCGATAGATCGTTGTGGAGCGGGTAGCGGGAATCGAACCCGCCTCTTCAGCTTGGAAGGCTGAGGTAATAGCCACTATACCATACCCGCTTGAACGGAAATGGTGGTGGGAGGTGGATTCGAACCACCGAAGCTCGCGCGTCAGATTTACAGTCTGATCCCTTTGGCCACTCGGGAACCCCACCAGCCTTTCGAACACTTCACGGCGCTGGTGCCGGCACGAGGAGTCGAACCCCGGACCTACTGATTACAAGTCAGTTGCTCTACCAGCTGAGCTATACCGGCCTTGCCCGTCGAAGTGGTGCGTATCTTACTGATCTGGCTGGGGGCGTGCAAGCCCCGAACATGGTTTTTTTTCAATTTTTATACCTGGCCATCCGCGCAACAGCAGCTGCCTGGAGGAGTGGTCGATCTCCGCGCCGGCGGGTAGCTCGATCTCAAGCAGAACGCCCGTCGCCGGCTGCAGGATCGGCTGCAGTTCGCTGTCGATCCCCAACCCCTCCGTCAACGCCCGCTGTTCGAGCTCCGCTTCCCTGCGGGCATGCCCGCCCAGGAACGGCCCCAGCAGGAAGTGGCCCCGGCGGGTTTGTGGTATCCAGCCCGCCAGAGCCAGCCGGTCGAGCAGTTCCCGCCGCGCCGCCGCCTCGGCGGGTATCCCAATCACCAGCTGGTAACCGATCGCCGCTTCGGCGCCGGGTCGGCGGAGGGTGACGTTGGCCTCTGGCGGCAGGCGCTGCGCCGCCTCTTCGGCCTCGCCCGCCGTGGCAAAGGGGCCCAGCTGGTAGCATTCAATGGGGGGCGCTGCCGCCGCGCCGCCGGGGGGGAGTTCCTGCAGCAATCGCAGCCGGGTCACCTCTCCCCGGCCGATCTCCTCCTCCGCCGGCGGAACCCGCTCGCGCTGTGCATACCAGAGAAAAAGCAGTGCGTTGCACAGCAGCAGAATCAGCAGCAGCCAGCGCAACACGTCCTACTCCAGCGCCCAGCGCAGGCCATCCAGAACCAGATCGGGCAGGTACTCCCCCCGCCCCATCAGCTCACGGAACAGAGCGCCATCACCGCCGGTCACCAGCAGTGGCGCACCGGGCTGTCGCCGCTCCCACCAGTGGGGCAGCCTCTGCGCCAGGGAGCAGAACATCAGATTGGTGCCGTGGGCTACGGCGCTGCTGGTATCACACCCCGGCTCCAGATCGAACCGCTCGATTTCGCGCTCGATTAGGACGCCCGCCGTGGCCGTACCCAGCACCTGACGCATCATGCGCAACCCCGGTACGATATAGCCGCCGCGATGCTCTCCCTCGGCCCCGAGCAGATCGATGGTGATCGCGCTGCCACAATCGACGACACAGCAGGGCTCCCCGCACCGCTGCCAGGCCGCCAGCATCGCCAGCCAGCGATCGACCCCCATCCGGGCCGGATCGGTATAGCTGTTGCGCACCCCCGCCGCCACGGCCTGCGTGCGGGCAAACCGCACCGGCACCCCCCAGGCCGATGCGACCGCTTGCAGCAGGGTCTGCTCGAACCGCTCCCCCGCCACAGAGGCCACCAGCACCTGCCGCGGCGCTCGGGCGCAGTCACGCAACTTGGCGGCGTCAAACTCGCGGGTCGGCCAGCGGCCGCTTGCCAACAGCGCCTCCCCTCGGCGGAGGCGCCATTTGGTGAAGGTGTTGCCGGCATCGATTTCAAGGATCATTGCAGCCGCACACTCATTTCGCCACTGTGGAACTCCTCCTGACCGGCAGGGGTTTGCAAGCGCAACCGCCCCTGATCGGTCACCCCCAGGCAGACCCCCTCCCGCCGATGGGGCCCCCAGATCAGAGCGACCTTGCGCCCGCGAAAGGCGTTGACCGCCTCCCAGGCCGGTCGCAGCGGGGCAAAGCCGCTGACTTCAAACCGCTGCACCATATCGATCAGGTCGGTCACCAGCTGGGCGAGCAGGTGGGTTCTGCCACCGTGGTAGCCCAGCCGGGCCAGGTCGGTACAGGGCTGATCCAGCTGCTCCACCACGGTTTCCGGCAGGCGGAGATTGAGACCGATGCCGATGGCCACCTGACACTCCCCGGCCGCATCGCCGCTGAGCTCGATCAGAATCCCCCCCAGCTTGGCATCAGCGACCAACAGATCGTTGGGCCACTTGAGTTGGATATGCGCCACCCCCGCCCGTTCCAGCGCCCGTTGCAGCGCCAGCCCCACCGCCAGACTGAGCCCCTCCAGGGCCGCGGCTCCACTTTCGAAACGCCAGGCCAGGGTGAAACACAAACTGGAGCCCAGCGGGCTGATCCAGCGACGACCGCGCCGCCCGCGACCCGAATGTTGAAATTCCGCCACGAACAGACCGCTGCGCAGCCCCGCCCGCATCGCCTCCAGCGCCCGGCTGTTGGTGGAGTCGGTCTCCATCATCACCTCCAGTCGCTCGAGATGCTGCCGCGCATGCTCTGGCAGCTGCCGCACCAGCTCTTTCTCATCCAGCAGGTCCAGCCCGGCGGGAATCCGGTAACCGCGCCCCTTCACGCTGTATACCTCGACCCCCAGTGCCTGCAACCGCTGCATCTGCTTCCAGACGCCGCTGCGGCTGAGCCCCAGGGTGCGGCCAAGCTCGCTGCCGGAGTGGAAAGCGCCATCGGCCAGTATTCGCATCAGCGGCGCGAGCAACATGCCGCTTTGCCTCCGATACGATCCAGCACGGTGAAGCTGTAATCATGGGGGTTGGGACCGGCGGCCTTGAACTCCTCTCGCGCCACCTCGCGCCACTGTGCCGGGTCCAGCGGCGGGAAGTAGGCATCCCCCTCCACCTCGGCGTGGACCTGGGTCAGATAGAGGCGCTGCGCCCGCGCCAGCGCCAGGGCATAGATCGTCTCGCCACCGATCACCAGCGACTCATCGACACCATCGATCCGCGCCTGTGTGTGCGCCAGCTCGATCGCCTGCTGCAGATCATGCACCACCCGTACCCCCGCGCCGGCGGGGCTCCATTCCTCGTTGCGGGTGAGGATGATGTTGGTGCGCCCCGGCAGCGCCCGGCCGATCGACTCGAAGGTTTTGCGCCCCATGATGATCGGTTTGCCCAGAGTGATCCGTTTGAAGTGTTTGAGATCCTCTGGCAGATACCAGGGCAGTTTGTTGTCATTGCCGATTACCCGGTTTTGCGACAGGGCGGCGATCATGGCCAGACGCATGGCATCTCCTTGCAATCAAACAGCGATGGGGGCACGGATGGGGGGGTAGGGGTCGTAGCCCACCACGTCGAAATCCTCGAACTGGTAATCGAACAGATCGGCTGGGCGACGCCGGATCTGCAACTGTGGCAGGGGCCTGGGGGTCCGGGAGAGCTGCTCGTCGACGATGCCCGGGTCCTCCAGATGGTTGGCGTAGAGGTGCAGGTCGCCAAAGGTGTGCACAAACTCACCCGGGTCGAGGTCACACTGCTGCGCGATCATCCGGGTCAGCAGCGCGTAGGAGGCGATATTGAACGGCACGCCGAGAAAAAAATCCGCGCTGCGCTGGTACAACTGACAACTGAGCTTGCCGTGGGCCACATAGAACTGAAACAGGGTGTGGCAGGGGGGCAGCGCCGCCTTGCCGCGGCGGACGTTCTCCTGCGGGCTGAGCGACTCATCCGGCAGATCGGCCGGATTCCAGGCGGTCACGATCAGCCGCCGCGAGTTGGGGTTGCGCCGAATCTGCTCGACGACGGTCGCGATCTGATCGATGCTGGAGCCATCCGGGCAGGCCCAGGAGCGCCACTGTTTGCCGTAGATCGGCCCCAACTCCCCGCCCTCCAACGCCCACTCGTTCCAGATGGTCACCCCTCGCCGCTGCAGCCAGCTGTTGTCGGTGCTGCCGGAGAGAAACCAGAGCAGCTCGTGGATCACCGACTTCAGGTGCACCTTCTTGGTGGTCAGCAAAGGAAACCCTTGGCTCAGATCAAACCGCATCTGGCGACCGAACAGGGAGCGGGTGCCGGTGCCGGTGCGATCGCCCCTGTCCGTACCCTGCTCCTTGATCTCGCGCATCAGATCCAGATACTGCTGCATACACACCCCGCGGCAAAAAAAGATGAGCCTTATTCTAGGGCGTTTGGCCCGCCCAGGCCAGATCGGCTAGCGTTGGTGACGATAGGCCAGCAACAGCAGCAACCCGCCCAGCAGGATCATCGGCAGCGACAGCAACTGCCCCATGGTGAGCCAGTCGAACGCGATGAAGCCCAGTTGCCGGTCCGGCTCACGCACAAACTCCACCAGAAAGCGGAAGCAGCCGTAGGCCAGCAAAAACAGCCCCGACACCGCCATCGGTGGGCGCGGCCGTGAGGAGTACCACCACAACAACGCGAACAGAACCACCCCCTCCAGCAGCATCTGATACAGCTGTGAGGGGTGACGCGCCAGCATGTCGCCGGCCCGCGGAAAGATGACCCCCCAGGGCAGGTCGGTGGGCCGCCCCCAGACCTCCCCGCCGATGAAGTTACCCAGCCGCCCGGCACCGAGTCCGATCGGCACCAGCGGCGCGATGAAATCACCGACCTCAAAGAAGGTTTTACCCTGACGTCGGGCGAAGAGCCACACCACCGTCAACACCCCCAGCAGGCCGCCGTGGAACGACATCCCCCCCTCCCAGATGGCGAACAGCCAGAACGGATGCTGCAAAAAATAGGGGAAGTTGTAGAACAGCACATAGCCCACCCGGCCCCCGACGATCACCCCGACCGCCCCCCAAAACACCAGATCGGAAATCTGCTGCTCACTCCAGCCGGAGCCGGGGCGACGGGCACGCCGGTTACCCAGCCACCAGGCGCCACCAAAACCGATCAGATACATCAGCCCATACCAGTGAATCTTCAGCGGGCCCAGTTCCAGCGCCAGCGGGTCGATAGCATGAATCCACATAGCGGCCTCAGTAGAAATTCCCGATGATGAAGCGCAGCGATAACGCCAGCAAAAACAGCGCAAAAATCCTTTTCAGCTTCGCCTGGGGCAGACGGTGCGCCAGCCGCGCCCCGATCGGCGCGGTCAGATAGCTGGCCAGAACGATTCCGATGAAGGCGGGCAGGTAGACATACCCCAAACTCCACTCTGGCAGCTCATCCTTCCCCCAGCCGAGCCAGATATTGGTGAGCGCCCCCATCAGCGCGATCGGCAGGCCACAGGCGGCCGAGGTTGCCACCGCCTGCTGCATGACCACCCGCCGCCAGCTCAGGTAGGGAACCGTCAGGGCGCCGCCGCCGATACCAAAAATCGCCGACACCCAGCCGATCCCCACCCCGGCAGTGGCCAGTTCCGGCTTCGACGGCCGTTTATTCCCCGCCGAAGGTTTGAGATTCAGCAGCATCTGTATGGCCACCAGGAACACAAAAAGGCCCAAAATCAACTGCAGCACCGGCCCCGGCAAGCGCACCGCCGTGTTCACGCCGAGCACAGCGCCCAAAATGATACCGGCCCCCAACGGCTTTACCAGCTCCCAGCGCACCGCCCCGCGCTGGTGGTGTGCCCGGATGGAGCTGGTCGAGGTGACGACAATGGTCGCCAGCGAGGTGGCCACCGCCATCTGGGTCAGCACGGCATCCGATATTCCCTGCAGCTCAAAGGTGACAATCAGCACCGGCACGATCAGCAGGCCGCCACCGATGCCAAACAGACCGGCCACGATACCGGCCACCGCCCCCAGCAACAGATAGAGCGCCAAAGTTGTCAACATGGTTCCAATCCTGATAGTAGAAAGGTGTCTATAGTAGTGACTGTCGTCTACAGATGAAACCGGAGGGGATGTGTGTCTGCTCAGTATCGCCATCAACGGCGACCCACAATGGCCGCTGCTGCTGGTCGCCAACCGGGATGAATTTCACGCCCGCCCCACCGCCCCCCTCGCCCCCTGGCCAGATCAACCCATTCTGGGGGGGCGCGATCTGCAGGCCGGCGGTAGCTGGATGGCCCTGGGCGACAACAACCGTTTTGCTCTGGTCACCAACTACCGTGACGCCCGCCGCCCGCCGCCGGCCGACGCCCCCAGTCGCGGCACCCTGGTCACGGCGTTCATCCGCAGCGGGCAATCGGCGCAGGCCTTCTGCCAGAGCCTTGTCACCCCCCGCGCCGGTTTCAATCTGCTGCTGGCCGATGGCCACGGGATCTGGCACTACAGCAACATCAGCGGCCTGTGCCAACCGGTCGGGCCCGGCGTCCACGGGTTGAGCAACGCCCTGCTGGACACTCCGTGGCCGAAAGTGGTGCGCGCCAGGACGGCCCTGACCCGCGCCATCCGCACGCGGGCGCTGAACGAAATCGATCTGCTCCATCTGCTGCACGATGAGCAGCGCCCCGAAGACGCGGCGCTGCCGGATACCGGCGTCGGGCTGGAGCGGGAGCGGCTGCTGGCCCCCTGTTTCATCCGTTCGCCGGAATATGGCACCCGCGCCAGCACGCTGCTGCTGCAGCACCGCAGCGGTCGCTTGCTGTTTCTGGAGGAGGGCTACGATCGGGATGGTCGCGCGATCAGCCGCCGTCGCTACAGTCTGGATCGTCCTCTGCTGGTTCCTGCTGATCCGGGAGGCGGGGCCGGGTCAACTGTCCCAGGCCGAGCTGTTTGAGTGTGCGCCGCAGGTGGTGGTGGATCTGCTCCGCGTCATCCATCCGCAACACCTGGCCGAGCAGGGACTGCGCCCCGGCCAGACTGACCGCGCGGATGGCGGACTTGATCCGGGGCAGATTGTTGGCGTTCATCGACAGCACGTCATACCCCATCGCCATCAGCAGCAGGGCTCCGCCGGGATCCGCCGCCATCTCGCCACAGATGGAAACCGGTTTACCCTCCTTGCGGGTTTCGCGGGCGATGTAGTGCAGCGCTCGCAGCACGGCGGGGTGGTAGGGTGCGTACAGGCCGGCCACGCGGGGGTTGTTGCGATCCACCGCCAGCAGGTACTGCGTCAGGTCGTTGGAGCCCACCGAGATGAAATCGACCGCCCGGGCGAAGCGTCGCACCTGATACACCGCGGCGGGAACCTCCACCATCACCCCCACCATCGGCCGCTCGATGGCGTACCCCTCCTCTTGCAGCTCCGCCAACGCGCGCTCGATCTGGCGCAGCGCCTCCTCGACCTCGTGCACACTGGTCACCATCGGCAGCATGATGCGCAGATTGTCGAGCCCCTCCGAGGCACGCAACATCGCCCGCACCTGCACCAGAAAGATCTCCGGGTGATCCAGTGTTACCCGGATGCCGCGCCAACCCAGGAAGGGGTTGTCCTCCTCGATCGGGAAGTAGGGCAGCGCCTTGTCGCCGCCGATATCCAGGGTTCGCATGGTCACCGGGCGCGGCGCAAACGCCTCCAGCTGGGTGCGATAGCTCTGCAGCTGCTCCTGTTCACTGGGGAAAAAATCGCGGATCATGAAGGGAATTTCAGTGCGGTACAGGCCGATCCCTTCGGCCCCCCGCTCCAGCGAGCGGGTGACATCCGCCACCAGCCCGGTATTGACCCATAGCGGCATGCGGTAGCCATCGGTGGTTTCGGCCGGCAGATCCCTGAGCCCTTCCAGCTCGGCCGCCACCAGTTGCTCCTCCCGCATCACCTCACGGAACGCCGCCAGCAGCTGCTCCGAGGGATTCACGTAGACACGCCCGGAGTAACCATCCACGATCACCCGGCGCCCCTCCAGGCGGGTGAAGGGCAGATCGAGCACCCCCATCACGGTGGGGATACCGATGGAGCGCGCCATGATCGCCGCGTGGGAGTTACCCGAGCCGGTAACCGATACCAGCCCCACCAGCTTCTCCTCCGGTACCATGCCCAGCATGGCCGGCGAGAGTTCATCCGCGACCAAGATGCTGTCGTCGGGGTAGTCCACCTCCATCGGGCCGGCACACTCCTGCAGGTAGCTGAGAATACGCCGGCCGAGATCGCGCACGTCGGTGGCGCGCTCGCGCAGATAGGCGTCCTCCATGGCGTTGAACTGCCTCACATGGTCGAGGATCACCGTGCGCAGCGCCCCCTGAGCCCAGTTCCCGGCACGGATACGCGCCTCGATTTCGCACGTGAGGCCCGGATCGTCGAGCATGCGCAGGTAGGCATCGAACAGCGCCTGCTCATCCGACTTGAGCCGTTTCGCCAGACTGCGCCCGGCGGTGCGAATATCATCCCGTACCGCCTCCATCGCCATCTCCAGGCGGTGCAGCTCCTGTTCCAGGTCACGCGGGGGTTTGTCCGGCACCGTTTCCAGCTCGGCATCGAGGGTCGCCACCACCACCGTGCCGATCGCCACCCCCGGGGCGGCGGCGACTCCGTCAAAGCGGCGATCATGCACCACTCGGGCCGCGGCCTGTGGGTGCTGCTCCGGGTTGATCGAACCGGTCGCCTCGGCGTGGGCGATCACCCCCGCCAACTGCGCCGACACCGTGACCAGAAACGCCTCTTCGCTTTCGTCGAAGCGGCGCAGATCATGCTGTTGCACCACCAGCACACCCAGCACGCTGCGGTGGTGGATGATCGGTACCCCCAAAAAGGCGTGGTAACGCTCCTCACCGGTAGACTGGAGGTAGTGAAACGCCGGATGGGTGAAAGCGTCTTCCAGGTTGATCGGCTCCGCCCGCTGGCCGACCTGGCCGACGATCCCCTCGGTCATCGACAGGCTGACCCGGCCCACCGCCTCCTGATTCAACCCCTGTGTCGCCCGCAGCACATAACGCTGCCGCGTCGGGTCGAGCAGGAAGATGGAGCAAACCTCGGTCCGCATGGCACGCTGAATGCGGCGCACGATCAAATCCAGCACCGACTCCAGATCGGGGGCGGTACTGACCTCCTGCACAATTTTGCGCAGTACACTCAACATGCTCATGGAGCGCTCCTATCTCAGCGTCAAGCGCCGACCGGCAACCGTGCCAACCGCGGTGACAGCTCCTTCATCGCTTTGCGATACACCTCGCGCTTGAAGGACACCACCTGTCCCAGAGGGTACCAATAGCTGACCCACTCCCAGCGGTCAAACTCGGGGGAGTCGGTATGGTCGATCTGCACAGCGCTGTCTTCGCTGAGCATCCGCAACAGAAACCACTTCTGCTTCTGGCCCACGCACACCGGGTGTGAGTGGCGCCGAATCATCCGCTTGGGCAAGCGATAGCGCAGCCAGCCCCGGGTAACCGCCATGATCTCCACATCATGGGGCGACAGGCCGATCTCTTCGCGCAGCTCCCGGTACATCGCCTGGCGTGGCGTTTCTCTCGCCTGGATCCCCCCCTGCGGAAACTGCCAGGCGTTCTGTCCGATCCGTTTCGCCCAAAGCACCTGCCCCTGCGAATTAACCAGAATGATTCCGACGTTGGGCCTGAATCCATCCGCATCAATCACAATTTCAATCCCGTTTGAATTACACTTTGGTTTTCATTGTTCCATAGATCGATGATTTGGCAAATAGCCACCGTGCCCGGGCGATTGCAACCATCCCCGAGGCGGTCTAGGCTTACCCCTTTTTATTACCAGCCGGCTTGGCCGGCAGCGAGGGAGTCGACCGTGAGCCTGGCGATTTTTGATCTGGACCACACCCTGCTCGGTGGCGATAGCGACCACGCCTGGGGGGAGTTTCTCTGCCGCAAGGGGGGAGTGGATGAGGCACACTATCGCGCCGCCAACGACCGCTTCCGTGAAGCGTACCTGCGCGGCGAGCTGGATATCCACCAGTTTCTGAACTTTGCCCTGAATCCGCTGGCTCGGCATACGCCGGAACAGCTGGAGGATTGGCGGGAGGAGTTCATGCGGGAGTGGATCGAGCCGATCATTCTGCCCAAGGCGCAGGCGCTGCTGCAACGCCACCGGGAGCAGGGCGACTTCCTGCTGATCATCACCGCCACCAACCGGTTTGTCACCGCGCCGATCGCCGACCGGTTGGCGGTGGATCACCTTCTGGCAACGGAGCCGGAGGTGCGGGATGGGCGCTTCACCGGCAGGGTGGCCGGCATCCCCTGCTTCCAACGGGGCAAGGTGGAACGGCTGCGGCAGTGGCTACAAGAGAGCGGCCACACCCTTGCGGGGAGCTGGTTCTACAGTGATTCCCACAACGATCTGCCGCTGCTGGAGGTGGTGGACCATCCGGTCGCCACCAACCCCGATGAGCGCCTGCGCGCGATCGCCACGGCAAGGGGCTGGCCGATTCTGCAGTTGATGACCTGAGCGCCGCCGCACCGGCACCGGGAGACACCGGCGCGGCAACCCGCTTTGGTCAGAGGCGTGTTCGACAGCTCTTCACGGCCGCGTTCAGTGCCCGCATGATGGCGCGACGGCAGACCACCCCCAGCAGGCGGCCCTCTTCATCCACCACCGGCCAGGTTTTGGGTTTGTCTCCCCCCATCTTTTGTACCTGGTCGATGATATTTTCCCCAGGGCGGGCACAGAGCGGCTCCTTGTACATAATATCTTTCACCCGAATCCGACTGTCGCAGTGGTAGCTATCGCTGACCAGATAACCGATACAATCCTGTTCGGAGAGAAACCCACACACCCGCTGCTCATCGTCCACCACCGGCAACCCGCTCAGCCCGGACTGCAGGATCAGGTCCACCGCTTCCGCCAGGGCCATCTCGCCATGCAGCGGATGGGGGACCGGCTGCATCAAATCTTCTACTCGTTTCTGATGGATCACATCGATTCTCCTTGAATAATGCCAATACCGGGACCGCCGGCCCGGGCGGTGGACCGCTCGGCTCGGCCGTCCCTCTCCCGCTCAATTATAGTCAGGGGCAGGGGTTGGGGTAACGCCGGTGGATCGCCTCGATCCGTGCCAGCACGTCGTCACTCAGGGTTGTCTGTAGCGAGGCGATATTTTCCCGCAACTGCTCCATTCGGGTGGCGCCGATGATGTTGCTACCCAAAAAGGGGCGGCTGTTGACGAAAGCCAGCGCCAGCTGCGTCGGGGCCATTCCCAGCTCGGCCGCCAGAGCCAGGTAGGCATCGGTGGCGGCTTTTCCCTGCTCGGTGCTGTAGCGCTGGTATTCCGGGAACAGCGTCAGGCGGGCCCCCTCCGGGCGCGCCCCTGCGGCATACTTGCCGGTCAGCATACCAAACGCCAGTGGCGAGTAGGCCAGCAACCCCACCTGTTCGCGCAACAGCACCTCGGCGAGCCCCACCTCCACGACCCGGTTGAGCAGGTTGTAGGGGTTTTGCACCGAGATGATCCGCTCCAGCCCGTGCTGTTGCGCCAGCTGCAGACACTTCATGGTGCCCCAGGGGGTCTCATTGGAGAGACCGATGTAGCGGATCTTGCCCTCCTTGACCAGCGCGCTCAGTACCCGCAAGGTCTCCTCCAGCGGAGTGCCATCGGCGGAGGGGTCGTGCTGGTAGCCCAGCTGGCCGAAAAAGTTGGTCTTGCGATCGGGCCAGTGCAGCTGGTACAGGTCGATATAATCGGTCTGCAACCGGGCCAGACTGCCCTCGAGAGCCGCGCGCAGATTGGCCTCGTCATGGTGCAGGTTGGGCCGCAGGTAGCTGACCATCGCCCCGGGGCCGGCGGCCTTGGTCGCCAGGATCACCTGCTCGCGGCAGCCGCGCCGACGCAACCAGTTGCCAATGTACTGCTCCGTGCGCCCCTGAAACTCGGCGGCGGTGGGGATCGGATACATCTCGGCGGCATCGATCAGGTTGATTCCCTGGGCGAGGGCGTAATCGAGCTGCTCGAACGCCTCCGCCTCACTGTTTTGACGCCCGAAGGTCATGGTGCCCAGGGCGATGCGACTGACCTCGAGGTCTGACTTTCCAAGGGTTTGATACTGCATTTGGCTCCTCTCCAGCTATGGGCGTGGCTACCCCGCCGGCAGCACACGCATAAAGTAGGCTTTCAGGTATTCGGTTTCGGGGATGGCCGGGTGGATGGGGTGGTCCGCCCCCTGCCCCCCCTGGGCAAAAATCTGGCCGTTGCGGTCCAGCTCGCGGCTGTTGGCACGCAGGATATCCAGCAGCCGGCTCCTCTCCAGATGCAGGGAGCAGGAAGCGGAGATCAGGGTGCCCCCCTTGTGCAGCAGGCGCATGGCCAGGTTGTTGATGCGGGCGTAGGCGCGCTCACCGTTGCGGATATCCTTGCGCCGGGCGATGAAGGCCGGCGGGTCCACGATCACCAGATCGAACCGCTCCTTGTCCGCGATCAGCGCCTTGCTCAGCTCGAAGGCATCGCCCTGCAACCCCCGAAAGCGGGTTTCACCGCCGTTGAGGCGAGCGTTCTCCCCCGCCACCTCCAGCGCGGTCAGTGAGGCGTCGACACAGACCACCTCACTGGCGCCGGCGGCCAGCGCCTGCGCCCCCCAGCCGCCGACATAACTGAACAGATCCAGCACCCGCTTGCCCTTGACGAGAGTCTGCATGCGCGAGCGGTTCTCGCGGTGGTCGTAAAACCAGCCCGTTTTCTGCCCGGTCAGAAGTGGCGCCAGCAAGTTCACCCCGTTCTCGGTCAGCGGAGCCAGCTGGGGTACCTCCCCCTGCACCACCTCGACGTAGGTTTCCAGCCCTTCGGTTGCCCGCATCTTGCCATCATTGCGCAATAGGATCGCCTGCGGTCGAAACACCTTGTTGAGCGCATCCACGATCGCCTCCTGCAGCCGCTCCATCCCGGCGCTGGAGATCTGCACCACGAAGATGTCATGGAACCGGTCCACCACCAGCCCGGGCAGCAGGTCGGCATCACCGAAAACCACCCGGTAGCAGGGCTGATCGAAGCAGATGTCACGCAGAGACTGCGCCACCTTGAAGCGGTGTACCAGCAGCGAGCGATCCAGCGGGTAGCGCAGATCGCGGCTCAGCAAACGGCCACAGATCAGGGTATTGGGGTTGACCGAGGCGATCCCCAACACCTTGCCACGGGCATCGAGCACCACCACCTGCTCACCGGGCTCGAACGCCTTCAGCGGCGTGGCCTGGTTGTCCACTTCGTTGCTGTAGATCCAGAGGTGACCCGCACGCAGGCGGCGGTCGGCATTGTGCTGCAGCTGGAGGGATCTGAGATTCATCGTCATTACATGCTCGGAAATGACTGTCCCGGCCTGAGCCGGGACAGTGAAATTGTCTACCCCCCGGGCGGGCGGTTTCAGCTTTCGGAATCGCAGTGGGCGGCGTAGGCGTCGGCGTCCAGCAGGTCATCGAGCTCCGTCGGATCGGCCAGCTTGAGCTTGAGGAACCAGCCATCCCCGTAAGGGTCGGAGTTGACCAGTTCCGGCGCATCCTCGAGGGCGTCATTGATCTCGACCACCTCGCCACTGAGCGGAGCGTAGAGATCGGAAGCCGCCTTGACGGACTCGACCACGCCGGCATCATCCCCGGCGGCAACCTCGTCCCCCACATCCGGCAGTTCGACAAACACCACATCGCCGAGCAGATCCTGGGCATGGTCGGTAATGCCGACGGTCACGGTGCCGTCCCCCTCGTCGCGGACCCACTCGTGGCTGGCGACATATTTCAGTTCACTGGGTATGTTGCTCATCTGGGCTTCCTATCGCTCTTATTCAGAATTCGGAAAAAACCTTTTCGCCATGGCGCACGAACGGCGGCTTGACCACCAGCACGCGCACCCGCTTGCCCCGTATCTCGACCTCCGCTTCGCCGCCGGTGTCCAGCGGCACCCGCGCCAGCGCAATGGAGCAGCCCAGGGTGGGCGAGAAACCGCCACTGGTGATCACCCCCTCGCCCAGGGCGCCGACCACGACCTTTTGCCGCGCCCGCAGCACACCGCGCCCCTGCAGCACCAGGCCAACCTGACGCTCGCCGACCCCGGCGGCCCGCTGCGCCGCCAACGCCGCACGACCAACGAACTCACGCTCCGCCGGCTCCCAGGCGATGGTCCACTCCATCCCCGCCACCAGTGGAGAGGTGGTCTCGTCCATCTCGGCGCCGTAGAGGTTCATGCCCGCCTCCAGGCGCAGGGTATCACGCGCCCCCAGGCCACAGGGCGCCACCCCCGCCCCCAGCAGCGCCTGCCACAGCTGCGCGGCCTCCTCTTCCGGCAACATGATCTCCACGCCATCTTCGCCAGTATAGCCGGTGCGGGCGATGAACCACCCCTCCGACTCCTGGCCGACGAACGGTTTCAGCTCGGAGATCAGCCCGGCACGGGATTCGCTCACCGCCTGCTCGACGCGCTGACGGGCTTTCGGCCCCTGGATGGCGATCATGGCGAGGTCGGGTTGCTCGGCCAGGGTGACATCGAACCGCACCGCCTGATCGGCCATCCAGAGCAGATCCTTGTCGCGGGTGGCGCAGTTGGCCACCACCCGATACCACTCACCGGATGAATCCGGCTCGCTCATCAGGTAGACGATCAGGTCGTCGATCACCCCACCCTTTTCGTTCAGCATGGCGCTGTAGAGCGCCTGGCCCTTGCGGCGCAGGCGCGCCACATCGTTGGCCAGCAGGTGGCGCAGGTAACTGCGTGCCTGAGCCCCGGAAACATCGACGATGGTCATGTGCGATACATCGAACATGCCCGCACTCTGGCGCACCCGATGATGCTCCTCCAGCTGTGAGCCGTAGTGCAGCGGCATCTGCCAGCCACAGAAATCAACCATCCTGGCACCCAGGGTCAGATGTTGTTGGTAGAGTGCGCTCTTGTGTCCCATCAGCAAACCCATCTGCAGCAGTGTTCGGAATGGGCGGCCTCGGTGGCCGTCCCGCAACCGGTCAACACAAAAAAGGGAGGACAATGTAGCGGCATTCGGGCCCCAGTTCAATCATTGCACAGCGCTCAAACGGGCGGGCGCCGGGCCAGTGCCGGCCGCTCGCCGGCCAGCCCCATCGCCTGCAGCGCCAGCTGCCGTTTGACCGGCCCCAGCCGGTCGGTCAAGCTCATGCCACACCCGCGCAGCAGCGTGAGCAGCGGCGGCTGCGGCGCAAACAGGCGGCGAAACCCCTCCATGGTGGCGGCCATGCTCAGGTTGGCACTGCGACGCTGCCGCTGAAACCGGCGCAACACCGCCTCGGAGCCCCACGACTCCCCGCGCTCCCTGGCCGCCAGCAGCACCTCCGCCAGCGCGGCAGCGTCCATGAAACCGAGGTTCACCCCCTGTCCTGCCAGCGGGTGGATGGTGTGGGCGGCATCACCGACCAGCGCTAGCCCCGCCTCCACATAGTGGTGGGCGTGGCGCTGGCGCAGCGCGATCGCCCGGCGCTGATCGCACCCCTCGATCCGCCCCAGACGGTGCTGAAAAGCCCGCCCGAGAGCGGCACAGAACCCGGTCTCATCCAGGGCCATCAGGCTGGCCGCATGGTCGGGTGATGTCGACCAAACCAGCGACAGGGTGCGATCACCCTCGACCGCCAGCGGCAACAGTGCCAGCGGGCCATCCTCGGTAAAGCACTGCCAGCAGGTGTGGGCGTGGGGCTGTTCACTGCGCACGCTGGTGACGATGGCGTGGTGACCATAATCCCAGGCGGTGGCGCCGATTCCGGCCAGCCGCCGGGTCGGCGATTCCGCTCCATCAGCCCCCACCAGCAAGCGGGTGACGAGGTGGCGACCATCACTGAGCAGCAGCTCGCGCGCACCATCGGCCGCCGGAGGCGACACCTGCTGGGGCGTGACGCCGCTGATCAGTGCCACATTCTCATGTTGAGCCAGCCGCTCATGCAGCGCCGCCAGGATCACCCGGTTCTCCACAATGTAGCCCAGGCAGTTTTCATGCAGCGCATCGGCACTGAAATGGATGCGGCCGCTGCTGTCACCATCCCACACCTCCATGTCGGTGTAGGCCGCCGCACGCCTCGCCGCCACACCGGCCCAGGCCGATAGCGCGCTCAACAGCTGCACCGAGGCCAGATTGAGGGCGCTGACGCGAACATCCAGCTCTCCCCGGTCGGTGGCGGCGTCGCTCTCCTCCAGCCACTGCCGCAGTGACCCGGACCGCTGCTCCAGCAGCTGAATCCTCACCCCTGAAGGGGCCAGGGCACAGGCCAACGCGCTGCCCACCATGCCCGCGCCACTGATCACGACATCGCTCATTGGGGATCGCTCCATGCTCGACTCCGACAAG
Organism: Pseudomonadota bacterium; assembly: GCA_034189745.1. Taxonomy (GTDB): domain Bacteria; phylum Pseudomonadota; class Gammaproteobacteria; order Pseudomonadales; family Balneatricaceae; genus Marinobacterium. The sequence continues at coordinate 55,319 of JAXHUI010000001.1, read as the reverse complement.
AGGGGAAAAGGGGTCACCGCAGCCGCGGAGCCGGCTGATCCAGCCCCATGGCGGCACGCGCCAGCAGATGTTTGGCCGGGGGGCAGAGCTCCAGCAGTTGCAACCCACCACCACGCAGCACCCGCAGCAGCGGATCGGGGCGGGTGAACAGCTTCAGGGTGCGGTCACTGAACTGGATGGTGCGGAACTGATCCGCTCGCCGCTGCTCGACGAACCCCTGCAGTGCCGCCAGCTCGCCCAGGGCAAGGCCGGCGCGTTTACGCTGGATGATCAGCTCCGCCAGCGCCAGCGCTCCCCGCAGCGCCAGGTTGTAGCCCTGGCCCGCGACCGGGTGCAGGGCATGGGCGGCGTTACCCAGCACCACCAGCCCGGCCCGCACCTGCTCCTGCGCCAGCACCAGTTTGAGCGGATAGTGGTAGCGTTCGCCCACCGCGACAAAGCGCCCGGCCCGGTAGCCAAAAGTGGCCTGCAACCGGGCCAGGAAGGCGGCATCATCCAGCGCCAGCACGCCGTCCAGCTCGGCGTCGGCCAGTGTCCACACCAGGGCGCACCGGTTGTGGCCGGCGATGGACTCCCCCGGCAGCAGCGCCAGCGGACCGTTTTCGCCAAAGCGCTCGTAGGCGATGTTGCCGTGGGGCCGGTCCAGCGACACATTGGCGACCAGCGCGTGCTGGGCGTAGGGCTGAACGCTGTAGCTGATCCCCAGCCGTTCCCGCAGTGATGAGCGCCCCCCGTCGGCCACCACCACCAGGCTTGCATTCAGGGTGTGCTCCTGCCCCCCCCTGCGCAGCCGCAGCCGATGGCCGCCGCTGTGGGGCTCCAGCCCGGTGACCTCGGCTGGAGCGATCAGTTGCAGCGGCGCGCCGACATGGCGCTGTAGTTGGCTGTTGAGCACCTGACCCAGCCAGTGGTTCTCCACCACATACCCCAGCGCCGACACCCCTTCCTCCTCGGCCCGCAGACGGGTCACACCGAAGCGGCCGCGCTCGGAGACATGGATGGTTTCGATCGGCGTGAGGTGGGTCCGCAGTGACGACCAAAGCCCCATGCGCTCATACAGGGTGCGCACCCCCCGGGCCAGCGCGGTGGAACGGTTGTCATAGCTGGGGGTGAACACGGGCTCGCCCGCCGGGGGCAGGGGGTGGGCCTCCACCAGCGCCATTTTCAGACCGAGCGCCTCGGCCGTGGGCAGCAACGCACAGGCCAGGCTGGCCCCAACCATGCCCGCGCCGATGATGACCAGATCATACTGCTGCATCGACCTTTCTCCACTCCATCAACGAGCGGCCATCAGCTGCTCGATCGCCGCTACGGTTTTCGGTACCGCCGCGGTCAGCACCTCAGGCCCGGTTTCGGTCACCAGCACGTCATCTTCGATACGGATACCGATACCGCGCCAGCGCGCATCCACACTGTCATCGTCCGGGGCGATGTAGAGCCCCGGCTCCACCGTCATCACCATACCCGGCTGCAGTGGACGCCACTGGCCATCCAGCTTGTACTGGCCCACATCATGCACATCCATCCCCAGCCAGTGACCGATCCGGTGCATATAAAAGCGGCGGTAGGCCCCCTCTTCCACCAGCGCATCCCGCTCACCCCGGAGCAACCCCAGCTCGATCAACCCCGCGGTCAATTTCTCGACCGACAGCTCATGGACCCGGTTCCAGGGCACCCCCGGCTGCATCGCACCGATGCAGGCTTCCTGCGTCTCCAGTACCAGCTGATACAGCGCCTTCTGCTCCGCGCTGAAACGGCCGTTGACCGGGAAGGTGCGGGTGATATCGCTGGCGTAGTTGTCCAGCTCACAGCCGGCATCGATCAGCACCAGATCACCGTCCCGTAACGGCGCGCTGTTGTCGATATAATGCAGGATACAGCCATTGGCGCCGCCCCCCACGATGGGGGGGTAGGCCTGGAAGCGCGCCCCCTCGCGCATACAGTGGGCGGTGATCTCCGCCTCCAGCTGATACTCATACATTCCCGGTCGCACGGCGCGCATGGCGCGGCAGTGGGCCGCGGCGGAGATCTCAGCGGCGCGACCCATCAGCGCCTGCTCGGCATCCGATTTGAACAGCCGCAACTCGTGCAGCAGAGTGTCCAGCAGCACCAGCTCTTCCGGCGCCCGTGCGCCCTGGCGGGCGCGCTCCCGAAGCTGGTTGAGCCAACCGCGCACCCGGCCATCCAGCAGCTCATCACTGCCCAGGGCGTAATAGAGCCGCTTGACACCATCCAAGAGGGTCGGCATGGTCTGATCGAGCTCGGTCAGCGGGAACGCCTGGTCGGCGCCAAACTCCCGCACCCCTCCCTCGGGACCGGCACGATAACCGGTCCAGGTCTCCATCTGCGGGTCACGTGGGGGGCAGAACAGCAGATACTCCCCCTCCGCCCGGCCGGGAATCAGCAGCAGCACCGCATCCGGCTCATTGAAACCGGTCAGGTAGTAGAAATCGCTGTCCTGACGAAAACTGTATTCGGCATCGCGGTTGCGCGTTTTCAAGTGGGCCGCGCACACCAGCGCCACGCTGCCGGGGGGCAACGTCTCCAGCAGCCGTTGCCGCCGGCGGGCAAATTCGTCTCGCGCCATTTTCATGCCTTATCCCTCCGGCTCAATGCAGCACCGGTGCCGTTTCGGGCTGGGGGCCACCCGCCCGACCATCCGGCTGATTGCATTCACTGAACAGCAGCAGTGCCACCATCCGCACGTACTCCTCCACCTCCATCAGATCGTTCTCATCCTCTTCCGCCGCGGCATCGGCGGCGGTCGTGATCTGCGCGATCTGAGTCAGATCACGCAGGGCTTCCTGAGCTTCAAGGGAGAGCGTCTGCCCACCCTGGCGCTCTTGCAGACCGACACCACTGAGAAAAGCGCCGCACCAGAGCCCCAGCGCGTCGGCGCGTACCGCCAGCGGCTGATCATCATCGGGCAGGAGCAGCTCGAGGCTGAAATCGGGGGCCTCGAGCTGGTGCAGGGTGGCCAGATACAGCGCGCCGATGGCGCTGCGCAGCGCCTCCTGGCGGAACGGTTTCAGGTCCAACAGTTCACCGACGCGAGCCAACAGCGCACCGGCATCGAACCGGGCACCGCCCGCCAGCTGACCACAGATCAGCCCGTGCAGCTCGGCAGGGGAGAGCGTCAACAGCCCCTCTGCCAGCAGCAGGTCGGCCAAGGTGTCGAAATCCACCAGTTCGGTCTGGGCGGGCCGTTCATCTCTCATATCGATCCATCCGGGGTCGGGTCATATTTTCTTCACAGAGGGTATCGGGGTGAGCCATACACGGCTACGGGCTCTATGCTAGCATCTACCCCCGAGCAGGGCCATCCGTGTCAGATTGACCCTGTAGCATCGGCTGTTTATAGTCAGCGCATACTGCATGGGGCCAGGGCATGAGCGAACACTATTTCAACGCACTCGAACACAAAATAGACCTGCTGCTGGCGCGGATAGAGCAGCTGGAGCGGGAAAACAGCGCGTTGCGTGCCCAGGAGACCCGCCTGCGCGAGGAGCGTGCCCAGTTGATCGAGCTAAATGACCAGACCCGGAGCAAGGTTGAAGGCATGATACAGCGACTCAAGGCACTGGAGCAGGATTCATGAGTGCAGACGCCCGCACCGTCACCGTCAAGTTGCTCGACAAGGAGTACACCATCAGCTGCCCGGATGGCGCTGAAGCGGAGCTGCTCGCCTCTGCCGACTACCTGAACCAGAAAATGCTCGATATCCGTCGCTCCGGCAAGATCATCGGCCTGGAGCGGATCGCGGTCATGGCCGCGTTGAATATGTCCCATGAGCTGCTCAAAAGCCGAGAGGAACAGCGTCAGGCGGTAGAGATCAATCTGCGCCGGCTGGGCCAGAAAATTGACCAGGGGCTGGCGCCCAGAAACACCTCCCGGTCGGATGAAAACTCTTCATCATCCTGAAAACCTTTTACTTTCAAATCATTGCAACAAAAACTGGGGCGAGGCGCTTACGGCTGCTGACATTCGGGCCAGCATGGGTATAATGGGATCGGGTTCCTGGAGTGTTCGGCAGTCGGTCAAGTCCCTCGAGCCGATAAGCAATACCCCGGCAGCGCCGAACGGGTACTGTGAGCATGTCCGCCTGACGGAAAGCCTGATGTATTCGTAAGCGCTTCCACTCTGAACCTTAGGGTTCAGGGCCACGACCGACACCGGCACTTCGGGAAACCTTTTCCACCATGCAGGATCGCAACACACTCCGCCGTGAAATGCGCGCCCGGCGACGGGCACTCACTCCACGACAACAACGCTTGGCAGGTCGCCGTCTCGCCACCCGGCTCGGGCGGCAGCTGTGGTTCATCCAGGCACGCCATGTGGCACTCTACCTGCCCAACGATGGCGAGATCGACACCGGGCCGCTGATCGCCCTCTGCCGCCAGCTGGGAAAAACACTCTACCTTCCGGTTCTGCACCCCATTCGCCACAACCGACTCTGGTTTACCCCCTACACCCGTTCGACCCGGATGCGGCTCAACCGCTACCGTATTTTGGAGCCCGTCCCGCGAGGGCAGCCGGCGCGGCCCGCCATGGCTCTGGATCTGGTGCTGCTGCCGCTGGTGGCGTTTTCAGCCGCTGGCGGCCGCATGGGGATGGGAGGGGGCTACTACGACAGGACATTTGCCTTCCGCCTGAATGGCAAAGGGATGCGCGGGCCCCGGCTGGTCGGGCTTGCCCACGAGCTACAGCGGGTGGAGCGGTTGCCCATGGAAAGATGGGATGTGCCGCTGGATGCGATCGTAACCGATGCGCGGGTCTACCCCGTTAGCTGTTGAAAAACCTGCTGCACCATGGTGGCCAGTTGGAGATCGCTTTGTGAGATGCCGGTCATCACCGCACCTACAATGAATACAATCACGAGAGTCAATACCAGATCCGGGCTTTTGTTCATGATCGTCAGCAATTTTCCAGGCGTTGTTGTGAACAGGGTGCCCCTCGGGGCGGCACTCCTATTGGGTGGCCGCCAGTCTTTCACACACAGCGTTTTTTTCAACCCCTTTCACCGCATTTTTCCAGATCTTAGCTCCCCTTTGTCCTATCTTCGGCGAACTGCCACCAACCCAGCGGCACAAAAGTGGGCTTTTGGCGACAGTTTCCGGGCAAAACCCGGGCAGCCGCCCGTTCGTCCGGGGCGGGTTGCATCAGTCGGCGCGCCCGGCCAGCCGCTCGCGCCCGCGAATCACGGCGGCCCGTACCTGATCCGGCGCGGTGCCGCCAATATGGTTGCGCGCCGCCACCGACCCCTCCAGGGTGAGCACCTCGAACAGATCTTCGGCGATCACATCGGAGAACCGGCGCAGCTCGGCGAGGCTCATCTCTCCCAGATCCTTGCCCTGCTCGATGCCGTAGGCCACCGCAAGACCAACGATCTCGTGGGCATCGCGAAAGGCCACCCCCTTGCGCACCAGGTAATCGGCCAGATCGGTGGCGGTGGAAAAGCCGCGCAGCGCGGCCGCACGCATCTGGGGCGGGTTCGATTGGATGGCCGGCACCATGTCGGCAAAGGCCCGCAGGCACCCCTTCACCGTGTCGACGCTATCGAACAGCGGCTCCTTGTCCTCCTGGTTGTCCTTGTTGTAGGCCAGCGGCTGCGATTTCATCAACGTCAGCAGGGCGATCAGGTGGCCGTAGACGCGCCCGCTCTTGCCCCGCACCAGCTCCGGCACATCCGGGTTTTTCTTCTGCGGCATGATGGAGGAGCCGGTGCAGAAGCGATCGGGCAAGGTGATGAAGTTGAACTGGGCCGAGGTCCAGAGCACCAGCTCCTCCGACATCCGGGTCATGTGCATCAGCAGCAGGCTGGCTGCGGCGCAGAACTCGATCGCGAAATCACGATCGGAAACCGCATCCAGTGAGTTGCCCGCCGGGGCGTCGAACTGCAGCAGCTCGGCGGTGTAGTAGCGGTCGATCGGGTAGGTGGTACCGGCCAGGGCGGCGCTGCCCAGCGGCATGATGTTGACCCGCTTGCGGCAATCCACGAACCGCTCGTAGTCGCGGCTGAGCATCTCGAACCAGGCCAGCAGATGGTGGCCGAAGGTGACCGGCTGGGCGGTCTGCAGGTGGGTGAAACCCGGCATGATGGTATCCGCCTCCCGTTCGGCCAGATCCAGCAGCCCTTGCTGCAGGCGGGTGATCTCGGCCAGAATCAGGTCGATCTGATCACGCAGGTAGAGGCGAATGTCGGTGGCCACTTGGTCGTTGCGGGAGCGCCCGGTATGCAGTTTCTTGCCGGTGGTGCCGATCTTCTGTGTCAGCGCCGCCTCGATGTTCATGTGTACGTCTTCCAGCTCCACCGACCAGGCAAACTGGCCGCGCTCGATCTCGACCCGAATCTCGCTCAGTCCACGGAGGATCGCGTCCCGCTCCTGCTCGGTGAGCACGCCCACCTTCGCCAGCATCCGCGCGTGCGCCACCGAGCCCTGGATGTCGTGCTGATACAGTCGCTGGTCGAAATCCACCGACGCGGTGAAGCGGGCAACGAAGCTATCGGTCGGCTCAGTGAAACGGCCACCCCACTGCTGATTGGTTTTCTGCTGGCTCATCTGTGCACTCTCCTGCTACGGCTTGGGCCCGGCGGGCCGAGCCCTGAATGGATGGGGTCCGATTATAGCAACCGGGCCCGCTGCCAGTCTTGCCTGAACCCGCTCTTGGCCCCGGGCGGCAACGATCTGCTACAATCGGCGCCATTGTCGGCGCGCCCGGCTGCCAGAATAAGGAGAGTTTAATGTCCCGCACGATCCGCATCGCCACCCGTCGCAGCCTGTTGGCTCTCTGGCAGGCCGAATATGTCAAGGCGGAGCTGGAGCGCCACCACCCCGGCGTCACGGTGGAACTGGTCAAGATCGAATCCCGCGGCGACAAAATCCTCGACACCCCGCTGGCCAAGATCGGTGGCAAGGGGCTGTTCGTCAAGGAGCTGGAGAACGCCCTGCTGGAGGGGCGGGCCGATATCGCCGTGCACTCCATGAAGGATGTGCCGATGGAGTTTCCCCAGGGGCTGGGGCTGGCGGTGATCTGTGTGCGTGAACGACCCACCGACGCGTTTGTCAGCAACCGGCATGACACCCTGGATGCCCTGCCGGAGGGCGCCATCGTGGGCACCTCCTCCCTGCGCCGGGAGGTGCAGATTCGTGAGCGCCGCCCGGATCTCCAGGTGCGCTTCCTGCGCGGCAATGTGCAGACCCGCCTGTCGAAGCTGGATGGTGGCGAGTATGACGCCATCGTTCTGGCCACCGCCGGCCTGCTGCGACTGGGGCTACAGGAGCGCATCCGCCACGAGATGTCGCCGGAGGAGAGCCTGCCGGCGGGCGGCCAGGGCGCCGTGGGGATCGAATGCCGCACCGAGGATGCCGAGCTGATCGAGTGGCTGCAGCCGCTGCACCACCGCGATACCGCCGATCGGGTTCGGGCCGAGCGCGCCCTCAACCGTCGCCTGGAAGGGGGCTGCCAGGTGCCGATCGGCTGCTACGCCACCCTGAATGAGACGGGGGATGAGCTGTTCCTGCGCGGGTTGGTGGGCCGCCCGGACGGCAGCATGGTGTTGCGCGATCAGATCCGCGCCCCCCGCCAGCAGGCCGAGGCGATGGGCATCGCGCTGGCCGATCGCCTGCTGGCCGCCGGTGCCGACCGGATCCTGGCCGAGGTGTACAAGGAGCGTGGCTGAACGGGCGCAACCGCTACGCGGCCAGCGGGTGCTGGTGACCCGCCCGGCCCACCAGAGTGCGGGGCAGAGGGAGCATCTGCACCGGCTGGGGGCCGAACCCGTCAGCCTGCCCCTGTTGGAGATCCGCCCCACCCGACAGGAAGATGGCGCCAAATACCACCACTGTAAACGCTGCATTCTGGATCTGGATCGGTATGCCGGTGTGATCTTCGTCAGCCCCAACGCCGCCCGCATCGGCGCCGACTGGATCGATCACTACTGGCCGCAGCTACCGCTCGGTGTACGCTGGATCGGCATCGGCCGACAGACCTGCGCCACCCTGGCGCGGCTCGGCATCGACGCCTGGCATGTCGAGGGGGGGTTCGACTCCGAAGCCCTGCTGGCCGACCCCGCCCTGCAACGCGTCCAGGGGCAGCGTTTTCTGCTCATCTGTGCCGAGGGGGGGCGCGAGCTGCTGGCCGCTACCCTGCGCCGGCGCGGCGCCCGGGTGGACCAGGCCCATGTCTACCGGCGGGTCTGTCCCACCCACTGCGCCGACCTTATCCAAAGTACTATTTATGCCCAGCCGTTATCGGCTATCCTCATCACCAGTGGTCAAGCCCTGCAAAACCTGCTCACCTTGAACGGAGAGACGGTTACGGGGCTGGCCGACATCCGGATCATCGTTCCCAGTGCCCGCCTTGCCGAGCTGGCCCGTTCGCTGGGATTTACCCGAATCCGGGTAGCAGAGGGACCGGACGACCGCAGTATGGTCGCCGCCCTGCTACCCGCCCGACCATCGGAACCACCGGCATGAAAGAGACCCACGACAACCCATCTGAACCGACCCAACCCGCCGCCGACAGGGCCAAGCCGTCCGGTGACACCCCCGGGGGGGGCTCGACTGCAAAGAGCCGCGCCGCCGGCGGTAACGCCACGGAAAAACCGGAGCACAGCCCGGCGAGCCAGGCCGCGTCCCGGACGGCCGCCGACAAGGCGACTGTCGACAAGGCCACCGTTGGCAAGGCGACCGCTGACGAGGCGGACAATCCCCCCCCGCGCCCGCCGGATACCGGCGGCAAACACCGCTGCCGCGCGACCTGGCCCGGCAAGCTGGCTCTACTCCTGTCGGTTCTGGCCCTCATGGGGGGCGGCTATCTGGCCTGGCAGGGGTGGCAGCTGAAACAACAGAGCCGCCAGCTGCAGGATCGCCTCAGCCAGCAGGTTGAAACCGGCCTGGCCAACGCCCGCGCGGAGATGGCCCAAACCGTGAGCCAGATCAGCCAACGGCTGGAACGGCTGCAGGCCCGTTCGGAAGCGGACGCCCGCCAGGTCGCCGAGCTGCAGGACCGCCTGACCCGAAGTATCCAGCAGGTCACCTCGCAGCGGGAGCTGGGCCGCAAGGAGTGGCTGCTGGCCGAGGTGGAATATCTGCTGCGGCTGGCCAACCAGCGTGTTTTGATGGAGCAGACCCCGGAGGGAGCGCTGACCCTGCTGCGATCGGCCGAGCGCATTCTCGGCGAAACCGACGATGTGACCCTGTACGATGTGCGCAAGGCGCTGGCCGCCGACATCGCCGCGTTGGAGGCGGTGCCGCGGCTGGACACCGAGGGGGTGTTTCTGCGCCTAGAGGCGCTCAACCGCCAGGTGGACAACCTGCCGGTGGTGCCCGTGAGCGAACGGCGCGAACTGCCCGAGATGCTGCAAGAGATCACCCCCGAAACCGTTCGGCACTCCTGGGGGGAGGGATTGAAGGCCAGCTGGAACAGGGCGCTGGACAAGTTTGAAAAGCTGATCATCATTCGCCACCGGGATGAACCGATCGAGCCACTGCTCTCGCCGGAGCAGGCCTTCTTCCTGCGGCAAAACCTGCACCTGATGCTGGAGCAGGCGCAGGTCGCTTTGCTGCAGCGCAAGCAGCAGCCCTTCGACAGCAGCCTGAGCCGGGCACGGGAGTGGATCGCCACCTATTTCGACTCGAAGGATGCCACCACCACGGCCCTGCTCGAGGGGCTGGCTGAACTCTCCACGATCAATGTGGCCCCGGAGCTGCCGGATATCTCCGCCTCCCTGACCAGCCTCAAAGAGTACTTCAGCCGCATGCAGCGGCTGCGCGAAGGGGGATCGGGCCGATGAAAAAGCAGCTCATCATTCTACTGATCCTGCTGGTCGCCGGCGCCTGGGTCGGCCAGCTGATGGTGCAGGACCCGGGCTATGTGCTGCTCTCCTATCAGCACACCACCCTCGAGACCAGCCTTTGGGTGCTGCTCCTGCTGCTGGTGATCGCCTTTGCCCTGCTGCACTGGCTGTTCAACCTGATCCATAACCTCCGTTTGCCGGGCGACCGGCTGCGCAGCTGGCACGGCAGCCGGAGTCACCGGCTCGCCCGCCGCAAGACGCTGAAAGGGCTGGTGGCCCTGTCCGAGGGCAACTGGTGGAAAGCCCAACGTTACCTGACACAGGCGGCGCAGCGTTCCGACCTGCCGGTCATCAACTATCTCGCGGCGGCCCGGGCGGCCCACGAACAGGGCGATGGCAAGGCATGCGATGAGCTCCTCAACCGCGCCCGCCAGTGCGCCCCGGAGGTCGAGGTCGCGATCGGCATCATCCAGGCGCAGATACAGCTGGAGCGGGGTCAGTTGGAGCCCTGTCTGGCCACACTGCTCCATCTGCGCCGCCTTGCCCCCAAACATAGCCACCTGCTGCGGCTGCTCAAGCAGGTCTACCTGAAGCTGGAGGACTGGAAGGGTCTTGCCGCACTGCTGCCGGAGCTCGAGCGGCTGCAGGTGGTGAGCGGTGACGAGCTGGAGCGGCTCGAACTGCAATGTCACCTCCACCGGCTTGAAGCCACCGTCTCCACTGTGCCCGAGAGCGCCGACACGCAAACGCGCCTGCGCCATCTGAGCCGCTGCTGGCAGGCGATCCCCCAGGCGCGGCAATACAACCCGGAACTGGCCAGCCGTTACGTCGATCTGATGAGCAGGATCGGGGCGGAGGCGGAGGCCGAAAAGGTGCTGCGTGACCTGATCAAACGGCAGTGGGATGAAGATCTGGTTCGGCTGTATGGCCGCATCGTGGGAGAAAATGCCGAGAAACAGCTGAACGTGGCCCGCGGCTGGCTCAAGCACCACCCCGACAGCGCTGCCTTGGAGCTGACCCTCGGCCGGCTGAGCATGCGCAACGCCCACTGGGGCAAGGCGATCAGCCACTTCGAGCGCAGCCTCGAGCTGCACCCCGATGGGGAAACCTTCAAGGAGCTCTGCCGCCTGCTGCACCATCTGGGTGAAGACCGGCGCGCGCTGGAGGTGGTGACGCGCCAGCTACAGCTCGACAACACCCTGCCGGCGCTCCCCCTGCCCGCGCCGGAGAGCGAGCGCTCTTGAATCCGCCCACGGGTAAACCGACGGGCCAAAACCGCTAGGCCGAGCGCGGCGCCCAGGCGAACACATCGGAGTGAATCTGCGCCTCGGCCACGCCCCGCTCCTTCAGCCGATCCAGCAGGGCATACACCATGCCCGGTGAGCCGCAGGCGTAGACCACCAGCGCCTCGCTCACCGCCAGATCTTCCACCACGACCTCCGGCAGCAGCCCGCTGCGCCCGCTCCAGCCGGGGCTCTCCTCCACTTCACTCACCACCGGCACGTAGTGCACATTGGCGTGTTCATGCGCCCACTGGCGCGGCAGCTCCTCCAGATAGAGATCCGCCTCCCGGCGCGCCCCCCAGTAAATATCGATCCGGTTGCTGGCCTGATTGGCCAGCAGATGCTCCACCATGCTCTTGACCTGGGCAAAGCCGGTACTGGCCGCCACGAACACAAAGTGGGTTTCCGGCTCGATCTCGGCCATACTCAAATGCACATCCCCCTTGGGCAGCTCGACCTCAACCTGCGGTTTGGCCTGCAGGTAGCCAAGGACCATGGCATTGAGCTCACTGCCCGCCACCCGCCGTATATGCAGCTCCAGCTCCCGGCCCTGATCGGGCGCTGAGGCGATGGAAAAGGATGACTTTTTACCGTCAGGGAGCCGGAGGTCCAGATATTGTCCGGCGTGAAAATGTAGCGAGCGGGTCTCCCTTGCGACCAGGCGCAGCCTGACCCGGTACACATCCTGATTGAGGGCTTCAAACGTTGTTACAGAACACACTCTTGTTTCCAAAACCTGACTCCTTACGGCAGACGACTCTGGCCGCCTGCAATATCAGTTGTCGAGGATACCCAGCTGATCCCAGATCGCGTCCACCCGCTGCTTCACCGCCCGATCCATGCTGATCGGCCGCCCCCACTCGCGCCGGGTTTCCCCCTCCCACTTGTGGGTCGCATCCAGCCCCATCTTCGAGCCCAGCCCCGACACCGGCGAGGCGAAATCCAGATAGTCGATCGGCGTATTGTCGATCATCACCGTATCCCGCCGCGGGTCCATGCGGGTGGTGATCGCCCAGATCACATCGTTCCAGTCGCGGGCGTTGATATCGTCATCGCAGACGACGACAAACTTGGTATACATGAACTGGCGCAGGAATGACCAGACCCCAAACATGATCCGCTTGGCGTGGCCCGGGTACTGCTTGCTGATGGTAACGACCGCCATACGGTAGGAACAACCCTCCGGCGGCAGATAGAAATCCACGATCTCGGGAAACTGCTTTTGCAGAATCGGCACGAACACCTCATTCAGCGCCACCCCCAGGATCGCCGGCTCATCCGGTGGCCGCCCGGTGTAGGTGCTGTGGTAGATCGCATCCCTGCGGCACGTTATCCGCTCCACGGTAAACACCGGGAACCGATCCACCTCGTTGTAATAGCCGGTATGGTCACCAAAGGGGCCCTCCAGCGCCGACTCCTCGGGATCGATATACCCCTCCAAAATGATCTCCGCCCCGGCCGGCACCTGCAGCTCACTGCCGATACACCGGGTGACCTCGGTTTTGCCACCGCGCAGAAGGCCGGCAAACGCATACTCGGAGAGGGTGTCCGGTATCGGCGTCACGGCGGCGAGGAGGGTGGCGGGATCCGCCCCCAACGCCACCGCCACCGGGAACCGCTCCCCCGGGTGGGCCTGCTTCCAGTCACGAAAATCCAGCGCCCCGCCGCGGTGGGCCAGCCAGCGCATGATCAGCTTGTTGCGACCGATCAGCTGCTGGCGATAGATGCCCAGGTTCTGGCGCGACTTTTGTGGCCCGCGGGTGATCACCAGTGGCCAGGTGACCAGCGGGCCGGCATCGCCGGGCCAGCAGGTCTGGATCGGCAGGCGGTAAAGATCGACCGCATCACCCTCGATCACCTGTTGCTGACAGGGGGCGTTGCGCACCTGTTTCGGCCCCATATTGAGTACCTGCCGATACAGCGGCAGCTTATCCCAGGCGTCCCTCATCCCCTCGGGCGGTTCCGGCTCCTTCAGCTGAGCCAGCAACGTGCCGACACCGCGCAGGGCGGTCACCGACGCCTCCCCCATGCCGAGCGCCACCCGCTCCGGCGTACCAAACAGGTTGGCCAGCACCGGCATGTCGTACCCCTTGGGGTTTTCAAACAGCAGCGCGGGGCCACCGGCCTTGAGGGTACGGTCGCAGATTTCGGTCATCTCCAACACCGGGTCGATCGGCATCCGGATCCGCTTCAGTTCGCCGCGCGCTTCCAGCATGTTGATGAAATCGCGCAGATCCTTGTATTTGGGTGTCGCCATGGGGTCGCCCGTCCAACGTATACGACTGAGTTGAGTACCGCTCTCGCGGCATACCGTACCTCCTGACCAGCGCCGCTCCTGCAGCACACCGTACCTCCTGTACAGCGCCGCTCCTGCGCGTCCCTGC
>JAXHUI010000001.1:0-41753 GCA_034189745.1 Pseudomonadota bacterium | reverse complement strand
ACCGTACCTCCTGTACAGCGCCGCTCCTGCGCGTCCCTGCCGCCCGCGGCATACCGTACCTCCTGTACAGCGCCGCTCCTGCACATAAAAAAAGGGTAAGTGGTTGGCTTACCCTGTTGCTCATTCTGGTCCACGCCCGCGGGAGCGGGGGTGTTATTTGCGTTTCATCGACTGGAAGAACTCGTCGTTGGTTTTGAAATCCTTCAGTTTGTCGATCACAAACTCGGTGGCCGCGGCGTCATCCATCGGGTCGAGCAGTTTGCGCAGAATCCACATCCGCTGCAGCTCCTCTTCCGTGGTCAGCAGATCTTCGCGGCGGGTGCCGGAGCGGCGGATGTTGATCGCCGGGAAGATCCGCTTCTCGGCGATCTTGCGATCGAGATGCACTTCGGAGTTACCGGTGCCCTTGAACTCTTCGAAGATCACCTCGTCCATTTTGGAGCCGGTATCCACCAGCGCGGTGGCGATGATGGTCAGGCTGCCCCCCTCTTCGATGTTGCGCGCCGCACCAAAGAAGCGCTTGGGGCGCTCCAGTGCATGGGCATCGACCCCACCGGTCAACACCTTGCCGGAAGAGGGGATCACGGTGTTGTAGGCACGCGCCAGGCGGGTGATGGAGTCGAGCAGGATCACCACGTCTTTCTTGTGCTCGGTCAACCGTTTCGCCTTCTCCAGTACCATCTCGGCCACCTGGACGTGGCGTGATGGCGGCTCATCGAAGGTGGAGGCCACCACCTCCCCGCGCACGGTGCGCTGCATGTCGGTGACCTCCTCGGGACGCTCGTCGATCAGCAGCACGATCATGTAACATTCGGGGTTGTTGCGGGTGATGCTGTTGGCAATATTTTGCAGCATCAAGGTCTTGCCGGCCTTGGGCGGTGACACGATCAGCGCGCGCTGCCCCTTGCCCATGGGGCAGACCAGATCGATCACGCGCGCCGTCAGGTCTTCGGTGCTGCCGTTGCCGATCTCCATCCGCAACCGTTCCTGCGCGAACAGCGGTGTCAGGTTCTCGAACAGGATCTTGTTTTTCGCGTTTTCCGGGCGATCGTAGTTGATCTCGTTGACCTTCAGCAGCGCAAAGTAGCGCTCCCCCTCCTTGGGCGGTCGAATCTTGCCCGAAATGGTATCGCCGGTACGCAGGTTGAAGCGGCGGATCTGACTGGGGGAAACGTAGATGTCGTCAGGGCCAGCCAGGTATGAGGAATCAGCAGAGCGCAGGAAGCCGAAACCGTCTTGTAGGATCTCCAGTACACCGTCACCGTAGATGTCCTCTCCGCTTTTGGCGTGTTTTTTCAAGATGGCGAAAATCACATCCTGCTTGCGGGAGCGGGCCATGTTCTCGAGGCCCATTTCGGTGGCGATATCCAGAAGTTCTGGAACGCTTTTTAGTTTGAGTTCGGTAAGATTCATAGTATTCAGAGAAGCAGCCCAGAGTCGGCTGGTTACGGATGGAAACCGGATGGTTAGGAAGAAACAGGGTCAAGGTCTTGCTTGTGACACCCGGACAATGGTTCCAGGCAGTGGAGCGCCGGGCCGGTATGTGGAGCCACTATAAAAGGTAACCCAGGGCCTGTCCAGCAGAAGCTGGCGGAAAAACGCCTCCGTTTGACGGCCGGCGTTTTTCCGTCGGGCCCGGCTCAGAGGTTGGCATCGAGAAAGGCGGCCAGCTGCGATTTGGACAGCGCCCCCACCTTCGTGGCCTCCGCGTTGCCACCTTTGAACAGCATCAAAGTCGGGATGCCACGGATGCCGTACTTGTGCGGTGTCTCGTTGTTTTCATCGATATTCAGTTTGCACACCTTCAGCTTGCCCGCATACTCCTTGGCGATCTCCTCCAGCACCGGGGCGATCATTTTGCAGGGCCCACACCACTCGGCCCAGTAATCTACCAGTACAGCGCCTTCAGCCTTGAGAACGTCTTCCTCGAAAGAGGCGTCGGTCACATTGACGATATTTTCACTCATGGATCGATTCTCCAGTGCACCGGGTGCATTTAAGACATTGGGCGAATGATAGCACCTGCCATCCGCTCCTGCCACATTCCACACCCCTCCGGCAGGGCCTGCTGTACGGGTGTCATCAAAACAGGGTAGCATCAGCGCCCTGTTATTCGTTATTTTGCCCTTTCGCTCGCTGTAACATGGGGATGACCGCTGATGCACGCACAGGATCTGGCCGCCGCGACGACCGCCGATAACTCTCTACTGGCGGCTATCGATCTGGGGTCCAACAGTTTCCATATCATCGTCGCCCGCCTCTTCGCCGGCGAGCTGAACACCCTGGATGTACTGTCGGAAAAGGTCCAGCTGGCCGCCGGGCTCGATGCCGAGGGGTGCCTGACCGAAGCCGCCATGGCCCGCGGGCTCGACTGCCTGAGCCGGTTCGCCCAGCGGGTGGCGGATCTGCCCCGCCAATCGATCCGGGTGGTCGGCACCAACGCCCTGCGCGAGGCGCGCAACAGTGATGAGTTTATCGCCCGGGCCGAAGCGCTGCTGGGCACACCGGTCGAGGTGATCGCCGGTCGGGAGGAGGCGCGCCTGATCTATCTGGGGGTTGCCCACACCCTGGCCGATGACGCCGGGCGCCGGCTGGTGGTGGATATCGGTGGCGGCAGCACTGAGTTCATCATCGGCTCCCGCTTCGAACCACACCTGTGCGAAAGCCTGCAGATGGGGTGTGTCAGCTATACCGACCTTTTTTTCCCCACCGGCGAGATCTCGGCGGGCGCCATGCGGGAGGCGCGCACGGCGGCACTGCAGGAGCTGCTCTCGATCCGGCGCGATTATCGTCGCCTCGGCTGGAACAGTAGCGTGGGCTCATCGGGCACTATCAAAGCCGCCCGTCAGGCCTGCGTCGCCCTCGGCTTGAGCGGTGAGCAGATCAGCGCCGACGGATTGAAGCAGCTCAGCGATCATCTGATCGCCGCCGGTCATGTCGATCGCATCCAGATCGAGGGGATCAAGCCTGAGCGTTGCGCTGTATTGCCGGCCGGCGTTGCCATTCTCTGCGCCATTTTCGAATCCCTGGGTGTTGAGGAGATGAGCTATTCGGAGGGTGCCCTGCGCGAGGGGCTGCTGTATGACATGGCGGGGCGGCTGCGCCACGAGGATGTGCGCGAGCGTACCATCAACGCCTTGGCGCGGCGCTACCATGTGGATCGACGCCAGGCCGCCCGGGTGGAGGCGACGGCGCTGGCGGCGCTGGATCAGGTGGCAGAAGCCTGGCAACTGCGGGGGATCGGGCCGCGCGAGCTACTGAGCTGGGCCGCCAGAACCCACGAGATCGGCCTGGCTGTCTCCCACAGCCAGTTTCACAAGCACAGCGCCTACCTGCTGCAACACTCCGACCTGCCCGGCTTCACCCGCCTCGAGCAGCAACAACTGGCCTTTCTGGTGCGGGGCCACCGGCGCAAATTCCCCAAGGAGGAGTTTCGCCAGTTGCCACCGGCGCTGAAACCCTCCAGCCGCTACCTCTGCCTGCTGTTGCGTCTGGCTGTGCTGCTCCATCGCAGCCGCAGCAAGGCGCGCCTGCCCGGCTTCGATCTCGAGGTGGATGAGCAGCGGATCGGGCTGACCTTTCCACCCGGCTGGCTGGATCTGCACCCGCTGACCCGGGCCGATCTGGAGCAGGAGGCCAACTACCTGCGCATGATCGATTTCAAACTCAGGATCAGCTGACCTCCGCTGCCCCGGCGTCCGATCGGGCCGTTCACGGCTGGCAACGGCCACCGGCTTGGGACGGCCCGCCGCCCAGAGACGATGACGACGGGGCGGCCCGGCCTCAGAGCTGCGGGCCGGCGGCGATGATTTCAGCGGGGATGCCGCTGAATTTCTTGAAGTTATCCACAAACTGCCTGATCAGATCGGTGGCGGCCCGGTCGTATGCAGCCGGATCAGGCCAGGTTGAACGTGGTATCAGCAGCTTGCCATCCACCCCCGGAACGGCGGTGGGAACGGCGAGGTTGATGCCATCCAGCTGCACGGTTTCGCAATCTTTCAGTGCACCGCTTTGGATGGCACTGATGATGGCGCGGGTGGTCGGAATGCTGAAACGTTCGCCGCTTCCGTAGGCGCCACCGGTCCAGCCGGTGTTCACCAGATAGACGCGGGAGCCGTACTCTTCGATCCGTTTCATCAGCAGCTCGGCATACACCCGGGCCGGGCGCGGGAAGAAGGGTGCGCCGAAGCAGGTGGAGAAGGTGGACTTGATGCCACCGCCGGAGCCCATCTCGGTGGAACCGACCAGGGCGGTGTAACCGGAAAGAAAGTGGTAGGCGGCCGCCTCCTTGCCCAGCACGGATACCGGCGGCAGCACCCCGGTCAGGTCGCAGGTCAGGAACACCACCGCGTCCGGCTCCTCCCCCATGTTGGTGGCCGAACGTTTGTCGACGTGTTCCAGCGGGTAGGCGCACCGGCCGTTCTCGGTCAGGGAGACATCGTTGTAATCGGCCTTGCGCTTGCTGTCGAGCACGACGTTCTCAACGATGGCGCCAAAGCGGATCGCGTCCCAGATGATCGGCTCGTTTTTCTTGCTCAGGTTGATGGTCTTGGCGTAACAGCCACCCTCCAGATTGAACACCACTCCCCTGCCCCAGCCATGTTCGTCATCACCGATCAGGTAGCGCTCCGGGTCGGCGGAGAGGGTGGTCTTGCCGGTGCCGGAGAGGCCGAAGAACAAGGTGGTGGAGCCATCCTCGCCGATGTTGGCGGAGCAGTGCATCGGCAGTACGTCTTTTTCCGGCAGCAGGAAGTTCTGTACGGAGAACATCGCTTTTTTCATTTCACCGGCGTAGCGCATACCGGCGATCAGCACCTTGCGCTTGGCGAAGTTCAGGATCACGCAGCCATCGGAGTGGGTGCCATCCCGTTCCGGGTCACAGCGGAAGCCGGCCACGTTCAGAACCTGCCACTCCTCCTTGTTCTTGGGGTTGTATTCATGGGGGCGGATAAACAGAATGAGACCAAAGAGGTTCTGCCAGGCGGTTTCAGTGGTCATTTTGACCGGCAGGTAGTGGTTGTGATCGGCCCCTACATGCACATGGGAGACAAAATGTTCCTTGTCGGTCAGATACTCCTCTACCCGAGTCCAGAGCGCATCGAACGCCTCGCCATCGAAGGGGCGGTTGATCTGGCCCCACTCGATCGCGTCCGACGTGCTCGGTTCATCGACGATGAAGCGATCCACCGGTGAGCGACCTGTGCGCTGGCCGGTGGTGACGACCAGGGCGCCGGTATCCGCCAGGACGCCCTCGTTACGCCGGATCGCCTGTTCCACCAACTCGGCCGGAGGCAGGTTCCGGTGTGCCTTAGTGACTGTTTCTTTGGTCATTACTGGATTCCCTTGGCTGCTCGCCAACATTACCTGAAAATGAATTGAAGCAGCTGCGCTCCGGTTGCGGCGCAGCCGGGATTGTTATTTTGGGGGCCGTATTATCGCACAAAATCCGCCGTGAGGGGACTGCGGGAACCATTCTCATTTGAAACCCATTCCACTCCCGAACCAGCGGCCACTCAATGTATCCGACCGGCCGCGTCGAGATACCCCGGCGCGCGAAACAGCGCGCGGATATCGGTTTCATCGAAGTGATAGGTTTGATTGCAAAATTGGCAGCTTACATCGATCGAGCCATCCTGCTCCTCGAGGATCTGCAGCAACTCCTGCTCGGTCATGAGTTTCAGTGCCTCGGCGCTGCGCTGGCGTGAACAGTCACAGCGAAACCGTAGCGGTTGCGGCGGGTACAGGTGACACGCCTCCTCATGGAACAGGCGGTAGAGCAGCGTTTCGTTGTCCAGCCCGAGCAGCTCCTCATCCCCGAGCGTGGCCGCCAGCGCGCTCACCCGCCGCCAGTCTTCATCGCCGCGCCCGCTAGCCGGCAACACCTGAAGCAGCAGGCCAGCCGCGCGCGTGCCATCTGCGGCCAGCTGGATCGAGGTGCTCAACTGTTCGGAGCGTTCAAAGTAGGCCTGCAGACACTGGGCCAGCGTTTCGCCCTCGAGCGGCACCACCCCCTGATAGCGGTGGCCGTTTTCCGGCTCGATGGTCAAGGCGATGCGACCCTGCTGCAGCATCCGCGCAAAGCCCGGCTCATCCTCCAGCTCACCGTCGTAACGGGCGATGGCGCGCAGATCCTGATGGTGATTACACTCGGCCATCAGTAGCTTGACCCGCCCCTCCCCCTGCGCCTGCAGCAGCAGCCGACCTTCAAACTTCAGTGTGGCACTGAGCATACTGACCGCCGCCAGCATCTCGCCCAGAATGCGCTGCAACACCGGCGGGTAGTCGTGTCGTGCCAGCACCGCCTGGTAGCTGGCTTCGAGCCCGGCGACCACGCCCCGGACATCGATCTGTTCAAACAGGATACGCTGGATCTGATCTGGGCTGCTCATGCAAAATTCCTGGATGTTGCCGGCCGCGTCACGGCCACGGGTGGATGGGATGGCGGCGCCATTTTAGCTGAATGGCCGCCCGGGGATCACCCCGGAACCACGCGTCTCCCAGGGCAATCGCGTTATCTGAAAAATCATACCTGTTGGGCCGGTGATCAGTCCCAGCAGCCTTTGATCCGCAGCAGCTCGCGCCGGTTTTTCTTGTTCGGGCGCTGCTCCGGGGCACTCCCCTGGGTTCTGCGCAGCAGGGCGTTCTGCTCCCGGGCGCGGATGCTCTCCTCGGTTTCCCGATACAACATCTGTGCCTCGGCGGCGCCACGGCGCTGGTCCGACAGGGCCAGCACTTCGACGGTTTTCTCGTCGCTTCCCTGGCGCAGGCGGATCAGGGCACCGACCTCCACCTGCTTGCTGCATTTGGCGCGCTGACCATCGTAGTGCACCTTGCCACCCTCGATCATGCTCTTGGCCAGCGCCCGCGTCTTGTAAAACCGCGCGGCCCAGAGCCATTTGTCCAACCGGACGCTCATCTCCAACGGGCGCACTTTTTCTCGCTCCAGCACTTCTTTATGGTGGTGGCTCATAGGGTTGCAATCACCTCACTGAAATCGTTGGTGGCGGCAAAGCCGGTTATCTGACGGGGCGGCTGTTGCAGATCGGGTTGGGTGATCGAGAGCAGATGCTCGATGCCGTAACGTCTGGCCGACGCCAGCACGGCCAGGCTGTCATCCACCAGTAGCGTTCGGGCCGGATTGAACGGCTCAACGACCTGCAGCGCCTGCCAGAACGGCTGCGCCTCCTTCGGATAGCCGAAATCGTGTGAACAGATCAGCGAATCGACCAGGCGGTCGATGCCGGTCACCTCCACCTTGAGCGCCACGCTGTCACGGTGGGCGTTGGTGGTGATCACACAGCGCCGACCGCTCTGGCGCAACGCCTGCAGGAAGGCTTCGGCGCCGGGACGAAAGCCGATCCGGTCGATGATCTCCCGCTTCAACCGCGCAATCGGAAGATCCAGCTGCTCACTCCAGTAGTCCAGGCAGTACCAGCTCAACGAGCCCTGCTCCCGCCGGATGCGTTGATGCAGCCAGTCGCGGGCATGTTCCACCTCGAGCCCATGGCGCTGGGCGTAGCGTTCGGGCAGCAGCTCGAGCCAGAAGTGGGAATCGAAGTGCAGGTCGAGCAGGGTGCCATCCATATCCAGCAGCACGGTATCTATGGCTTGCCAATCGAGCATAATCAGGGAACACTCTGACAGGTAATGACAGTTTCTGGATATCAGTATGACCGCCAAACCCGAAATTTTGAAGTTGACCCATGTGGCCAGCAGCCGATTGTTCCATATCGAACGCATGGATCTTCGCTTCAGCAACGGTGTCGAGCGCCAGTATGAGCGCCTCAGAACCGGAGGTCACGGAGCGGTGATGATCGTCGCCATCAATGAACACGACGAGGTTCTGTTGATTCGCGAGTATGCCGCGGGGCTGGAAGATTATGTGCTGACGCTGCCCAAGGGGCTGATCGACCCCGGTGAAACCCCCGTGGCCGCCGCCAACCGTGAACTGCAGGAGGAGGTCGGCTTCGGTGCCCATGAGCTGAGTCATGTGCGCCAGCTCACGGCGGCGCCCAACTATATGGGCCATCGGCTGGAGGTGATCCTCGCCCGCGATCTCTACCCCAGCAAGCTGGAGGGGGATGAGCCGGAGCCGCTGGAGCTGGTCCCTTGGCCGATGTCGCAGTTGCCGGAACTGTTCGAGCGTGCGGAGTTTTCCGAAGATCGCGCCATCGCCGCCCTCTGTCTGGTGCAGCTGCGCCTGCACAAAAACGGCTAGCCCTTGTATTTTCTCCACCCGCCACAACATACCTTGTGGGGCGCGATCGGCACCATCGCCCGCACGCCTTGGCACGAGCACGACACCAGGGGGCGGCCACCCCGAACTACCCCACGAGCAATGCCCCCACACTCTGTGCCATGTCAGCCGGCTTTTTCGGTGCTATCATCCAGGCGCCGAGGGGCGTAGGGTCAACAAGGTTCGCCCCCGTCTGCGACAACCGGTTTTATGCTGAAACCTGTCTCAACAAAAAGGTGATTGATATGAGTTTTGAACTGCCTCCACTGCCGTATGCAAAAGATGCCCTGGAACCGCACATCTCCGCCGAAACGCTGGAGTACCACCACGGCAAGCACCACAACACCTACGTCGTGAAACTGAACGGCCTGGTTCCGGGAACCGAGTTTGAAGGCAAGTCTCTGGAAGAGATCATCAAGAGCGCGCCGGCCGGCGGTATCTTCAACAACGCCGCTCAGGTGTGGAACCACACCTTCTACTGGAACTGCCTCTCCCCCACTGGCGGTGGCGCCCCCACCGGCCCCATCGCCGATGCGATCAACAAAAAATGGGGCTCTTTCGAGAAGTTCCAGGAAGCGTTCAACGACAAAGCGGTGAACAACTTCGGTTCCAGCTGGACCTGGCTGGTCAAGAACGCCGACGGCTCTCTGGAGATCGTCAACACCAGCAACGCCGGCACACCGATGACCGCGGGCCAGACCGCCCTGCTGACGGTCGATCTGTGGGAACACGCCTACTACATCGACTACCGCAACCAGCGGCCGGAATACCTGAAACACTTCTGGGCACTGGTGAACTGGGAGTTCGTCAACGAAAACTTCAGCGGCTGATCCCCCTGGCCGTTTTGAAAGGGCGCCTGCGGGCGCCTTTTTTGTCTATACTGTCGCCGTTTTTGCCGGCCGGCGCCCGTTGCCGCTCGATCGCTTCAGGGGCCGTCGCCACGGGCAGGCTCGCGCAAGGGCGTTTCGGCTCTCAGGCGCGAATCGGGGCAGCAAAGGGTGAAGCCGGTCATCCACAACCGGCCGACTGCCCGCACTCGCTGACGGCTTCGGACTGCTCCAGCTGCAGCAGCGGCGCCAGCCGTTTCCACACCGTCTGGAGCAGAATGGGCTGAGCCTCTGCGGTGGGATGGAGGCGGTCACGCTGCATCAGCCGCGGATCGAGCGCCACCTGCTCCAGCAGGAACGGTACCAGCGGCAGGTCATACTCTTTGGCCAGGCGGGGATAGATCTGGTAGAACCTTTCGGTGTATCGCGGTCCATAGTTGGGTGGGATGCGGATGCCGATGAGCAGCACCTGCGCATCGGCCGCCCGGCCAAGCTCGATCATCCGGCGCAAGTTCTGCTCCATTACCCGCAGCGGGGTACCACGCAGGCCATCGTTGGCGCCCAGCTCCAGCAGCAGCAGATCCGGCTGGTAGTCCCGTAACAAGCGCGGCAGCCGACTCACTCCGCCGCTGCTGGTTTCGCCGCTGATGCTGGCGTTGACCACCCGCCAGTGACTGCCGCGCTGTTTCAGCTCCTGCTCCAGCAGACTGACCCAGCCCTGGCTCTGAGGTATGCCGTAGGCCGCCGACAAACTGTCACCGAGCACCAGCAGGGTTTTCGCCTGCAGCGGGGTCGCCCCGACAAACAGCAACAGCAGACAAGAGAGCAGATAACGCATGCAGCACCTCGACAGTGGTAAACCGATCATTGAGGCTCAGAATGTCGCAAAAAGTTTCACCACACAAGCCGGGAGGGTGGAGCTGTTCTCCGGTCTCGATCTGAGCGTGGCAGCGGGTGAGAGCGTGGCGATCATTGGTCGCTCGGGCGCCGGGAAGTCGACCCTGTTGAGCCTGCTGGCCGGGCTCGACACCCCGACCTCGGGCCAGATTCTGTTTGCCGGTCGGTCGCTGGCGCAGCTGGACGACCCGGCCCGAGCCGAGATCAGGCTGCACCATCTCGGCTTCATCTTTCAGTCGTTTCACCTGCTGCCGGAGCTGACCGCCCTCGACAACGTGCGCCTGCCGCTGGAGATTCAGGCCGCCGCCGACGCCGAGCAGCAGGCCCGCCACTGGCTCCAGCGGGTAGGGCTGGGCGCCCGCACCGATCACTACCCGGCACAGCTCTCCGGGGGTGAACAGCAACGGGTGGCGATCGCGCGGGCCTTTGCCACCCGGCCGGAGGTGCTGTTTGCGGATGAGCCCACCGGCAATCTGGATGAGGAGACCGGGCTCCAGATCATCGAGCAGCTGTTCTCCCTCAACGCCAGCCAAGGGACCACCCTGCTGCTGATCACCCACGATCTGGAGCTGGCGCGGCGCTGCCGTCGCCGCCTCCACCTGCACGCCGGCCGATTGGAGGAGGTCACCGAATGAGCCTGCTGCCGAGACTGGCGCGGCGCCAGCTGCTGACTCAGCTGCGCACCACCGAATGGCGCGCCCTGCTGTTGGCGACCTGGATTGCCATCGCCCTGACGACCCTGCTCGCCGTGCTGGGCGATCGCCTCGAGCGCGGCCTGCTGCACCAAAGCGCCGCCCTGCTGGGGGCCGACCTGGTGCTGAGCAGCACCCGTCCGATCACCCCCGAGCGGCTCGAGGCGATCGACCTGGCCGATACCCGCCACACCCAGGTGATCCAGTTCCCCAGCATGGTGGGGCAGGAGGAGGAGTGGATGCTGGTCTCGGTGCGGGTGCTGGAGCCCCCCTACCCGCTGCGCGGTAAACTGGTCACGGACCCGGCCACCCCGCCGGGAGCGCTTCCCGCGCCCGGCGAGGTCTGGGCCGAGCCCCGCGTCCTGGCCCAGCTGGGGCTGGAGCTGGGCGACTCACTGGAGTTTGGCTACTCCAGGCTGACCCTCACCCACCGGCTGCTCGCTTCACCGGATCGGGGGGCCGGCTTTCGCAGTTTCAACCCCCACATTCTGGTCAACCGCGCCGACCTCGACGCCAGCGGTGTGCTGGCCGAGGGCAGCCGGGCCGACTACCGTTTGCTGCTCGCCGGCAGCAGCGAAAACATTCGCCGGCTCGAGCAACAGCTGCGACCAACCCTCACCGACTACGAGCGCCTCTACACACTACGCTCCGACCAGCCCCTGACCGGCAACACGCTGGGCAATGCGCTGCACTATCTCAACCTCGCCGCGCTGATCGCCCTGCTGCTCTCCGCCATGACCATC
Organism: Pseudomonadota bacterium; assembly: GCA_034189745.1. GTDB lineage: Bacteria > Pseudomonadota > Gammaproteobacteria > Pseudomonadales > Balneatricaceae > Marinobacterium. Next base: position 30,358 of record JAXHUI010000001.1, on the reverse strand, counting down.
GTCCTGGCCCTGCGCCGCTTCGCCCTCGGCCAGCATACCCGCAGCGCCCTGCTGCTGAACCTGGGACTGCGGCCGGATCAGCTGGTGCGGCTCTATCTCTATCAGCTGCTGATCGCCTGGGCGGTGGTCGCCCTGCTCGGTCTCCTCACCGGTTATCTGCTGCAGGGGGCTGTGTATCAGTGGCTGGCCGACCTGCTGCCGCAATCGTTACCCCCCGCCGCCTGGTGGCGCTGGCTGATCGGTCCGGCGCTGGGGCTGGCCCTGCTGGTGCTGTTGGGGCTGCCCCCCATCCTGCAACTGGCACGCATCCCGGTCGCTCACCTCCTGCGCGGCGACCCGCCCCCACAGGATCGCACCGCCCTGCTGTTGCAGGGGTGCTCCGGCCTGCTGTTGATCATCACCCTGTTGGCATTCCTGCAAGCACCCGCCGCGGCGCTCAGCCTGCTGCTGTTCCTGCTGCTGGGCGGCGCCCTGTTCGGCTGGCTGGCACAGTGGGCGCTGAGCGCCTGCGTCAGACCGCTGGCGCGCCATGGGTTGCTGGGCCGGCTGCTGGCGATGCGTCTGCGTCAGCAGCGCCGCTGGCATCGGCTGCAGGCCGCCGTGGTGGTGATGCTGCTGACGCTGCTCAGCGTCATCTGGGTGAGCCGCTCCGATCTGCTGCAGCAGTGGCAGGCACAACTGCCTGATGACACGCCCAACTACTTCGTGATCAATATCCAGCCCTGGGAGAAGGAGGCCCTGAGCCGGTTTCTGGCGGAGCGGTCGCTGCAAACCGAGCTCTACCCGATGATCCCCGGCCGCCTCACCGAGCTGAACGGCGAGCCCATCCGCCCCCAGCTCGATCCGCAACAGCGCAGCCACAACGCCCTGCGCCGGGAGCTCAATCTAAGCTGGAGCCGTGTGCGCCCGCCACACAACCCCCTGCTGGCGGGTGAGTGGTGGCCACCGGATACCACCGAGCCCCTGATCTCCATCGAACAGGAGATGGCGCAGACATTGGGGCTGGAGATCGGTGACCGGCTCGGCTTCGATGTGGGCGGGGTGAAGGTCGAAGGGCGGATTCGTAATATCCGCAAGGTGGTCTGGACCTCATTCCGCCCCAACTTCTATATCATTTTCAGCCCGGCCGTCCTCAAGGGGGCACCGACCACCTGGATCACCAGTTTCCACCTGCCGCCGGAGCAACAACAGGTTTCGCGCCAGCTGATGCAGCAGTTCCCCTCCCTCACCGTGATCGATATCGAACAGATGCTGTCGCAGCTGTCGCAGTGGTTGCAGCGGCTGGCCGACAGCTCCGCTCTCATTCTCGGCCTGAGCCTGGGTTGTGGCCTGATGCTGCTGGGGGTGACCCTGCTGCAGGCCGTGGAGCAGCGCCGCCTCGAGTCTGCCCTGCTGCAAACGCTGGGGCTCACGGCGGAGCGGGCGCGGCGGCTCGACCTGCTGGAGTTTCTGCTGCTCGGGCTGGTGTGTGGCGTGCTGGCCAGCGTGAGTGCTGAGGCGGTGCTGGCCAGCCTGCACCTCTACCTGCTACAGATCGAGCCGCGTCTCCATCCGTGGCTCTGGCTCACTCTGCCGCCGCTGTCGGCACTGCTGTTTGTACTGCTGGGGCTACTGATACGACGACCGCTGCGACTGGAGCAGTGCTACCGCCTGCTGCAGTCGGGATAGGGGGTCGGGGCGCCATGGCAAGCTGAAATCGCCTGCCATGACGCTCGGCTATAAAAACACCCCTGTGTGGGATACAATCACGATTTCCATGCTTTTGATCAATAAAACCGTTTTACACAGGGGTGAAACATGACGCAGGACAACGAAAAACTGCAGGACAACTCCGGCTTCGGCTGGATTCTGATCAACCTGGTGGCGCTGGCCTGGGTGACCATGCCGGTCAGTATCGTCCTGATCAAGGTGGTTCAGTGGTAACCCCTTAAGCGGCCGCATGAACTCGCTCAAGATCGGAGAGCTGGCACAACGCTCGGGCCTCAGCGTCGAGACCCTTCGCTACTACGAGCGCCGGGGGCTGATCCCACCGCCTGAGCGGCTGCCTTCGGGCTACCGCATCTACCCGCCGGCCACGGTACAGCGGCTCGCTTTCATCCGCCGCTGCAAGACGCTGGGCTTCACCCTCGAAGAAACGCTGGATCTGTTGCAACTGCAACAACACCCGGAACAGGAATCGGCAGCGGTAAAACAGCGGGTCGAACAACGCATTGCGGATGTCCGCGGCAAGGTGCGCGACCTGCAACGGATACTGGCCGCGCTGGAAGGGTTATCCGCCCTGTGCGATGGTGAGGGGCCGGTCGCAGACTGCCCGATTCTGGCCTTTCTGGAGCGGGAGGGCGACACCCCCTGCTCCCCTTCACACCCCGCGGACAAGACCGAACCCTAAGGCTCGATGGTCTGCACCCCCGCAGGCGTTCCCAGCAAAATCAGATCGGCGCCACGGCGGGCGAACAGCCCGTTGGTGACCACGCCGACGATGTTGTTCAGCTGTGCCTCGAGCGCTTTCGGGTCGAGAATTTCCAGATCGTGCAGATCCAGAATCACATTGCCGTTGTCGGTCACAACCCCCTCCCGGTAGACCGGCCGCCCCCCCAGCGCCGCCAACTGACGACCCACGTAGGAGCGCGCCATCGGGATCACCTCCACCGGCAGCGGAAAAGCCCCGAGCAGATCGACCTGCTTGGAGTGATCGACGATACAGACGAACTCCTTGGCCACCGCCGCCACGATCTTCTCCCGGGTGAGCGCGCCCCCGCCCCCCTTGATCAGGTTCAGGTGGGGGTCGAACTCGTCGGCGCCATCGACATAGAACTCCATCTGACTGACCGAGTTGAGATCGAGCACCTCGATGCCGAGCCCGCGCAGGCGCTCGGCGGTGGCCTCGGAGCTGGCGACCGCCGCCTCGAAACGGTTTTTCACCCGCGCCAGCGCGTCGATGAAACAGTTGGCCGTTGAGCCGGTGCCGACGCCAACGATGCTGTCCTCCCGCAGCCGGGGGGTAATGTAGTCGACCGCCGCCTGCGCCACCGCCCGTTTCATCTCATCCTGTGTCATATTCATCCCCGTCACTGATTCAAACCGAGTGCGGAGTATAGCAACACCGGGTTGTCGTTGTAGACGCTGGCCGGTCAAGCCGATACCATTACCACTTCAGTGCCATAGCCGCTCCCTCCCCCCAACCGATGTCGATACCTGTTTATGCCACACCGTTATATCAAGAAAATCCTCGAAGCGCGGGTCTATGACGCCGCCGTCGAAACCCCACTGGAGAAAGCGCGCGGCCTCTCCGAGCGGCTCGACAACACCGTACTGCTCAAGCGTGAAGACCAGCAACCGGTCTTCTCCTTCAAGCTGCGCGGTGCCTACAACAAAATGGTGCAGCTCACCGAAACGGAGCGAGCCCGCGGCGTGATCACCGCCTCCGCCGGCAACCACGCCCAGGGGGTCGCCTTGGCGGCCCGGCAGCTCGGCATCAAGGCCACCATCGTGATGCCGCGCACCACGCCGGAGGTAAAGGTGAGCAACGTGCGCCGCCTCGGGGGCAAGGCGGTGCTGGTCGGGGATACCTTCGACGATGCCCGCCGCCACTCGGAAAAACTGATGGCGGAACAGGGGCTGGTCTATATCCACCCCTATGACGACCCCGAGGTGATCGCCGGCCAGGGCACCATCGCCATGGAGATTCTGCGCCAGCAGAGCGGCCCCATCGACGCCATCTTCGTGCCGGTGGGCGGTGGCGGGTTGATCGCCGGCGTTGCCGCCTACGTCAAGTATCTGCGCCCGGAAACGCGCATCATCGGCGTCGAGTCGGTCGAATCCGCCTGCCTCGCGCTGGCGAAGGAGCGAGGTGAGCGCGCCAGCCTCGATCAGGTCGGCATCTTTGCCGATGGGGTGGCCGTCGCCCAGATCGGTGAATACACCTGGGAGATCTGTAAGGACCATGTCGATGAGGTGATCACCGTCTCGATCGACGAGATCTGTGCCGCCATCAAGGATATCTTCGATGACACCCGCTCGGTCTGCGAACCCGCCGGCGCGCTGGGGGTGGCCGGGCTGAAAAAATATGTCGCCCGGGAGAAGGTCAAGGCACAGACCCTGATCGCCATCGATTCCGGTGCCAATGTAAACTTCGACCGTCTGCGTCATATCGCCGAGCGCTCGGAGCTGGGCGAGAAGCGCGAAGTGATCATCGCCGCCAAGATCCCGGAACACCCCGGCAGTTTCAAACGGTTCTGCACATTGCTGGGCAAACGTAACATCACCGAATTCAACTACCGCTACAGCGATGACAACGAGGCGATCGTCTTTGCCGGCGTTCAGGTGCGGCCCAACAACGATGGCCGCGATGAGCTGCTGGCGCAGCTGCGCGAGCAGCTCGATGAGGTGGTGGACCTCACCGACGACGAGACCGCCAAACTGCATGTGCGCTACATGGTGGGCGGTCATGCTCCGGCCAGCGTGGACAACGAGGCGGTCTATCGGTTCGAGTTTCCCGAACGGCCCGGAGCCCTGATGAAATTCCTCAACAAGCTGGGGGGGCGCTGGAACATCTCCATGTTCCACTACCGCAACCATGGCGCCGCCTACGGCCGGGTGCTGGTCGGCATGCAGGTTCCGCCGGCTGAGCGCACCCAGGTGACCCGTTTCCTCGAAGAGATCGGCTACACCTGGTACGACGAGAGCGACAACCCCGCCTATCGACTATTTTTGCGCTGAATCGGGTCGCCCCACGGGGTGATCCGGGGTCTCCGGCGACACCGGATAGCACTCGGCGGTCAGCGCTTTGAAAGTGAACAGCGCCAGCGATACCAGCCCCCAGCCCAATCCCAGCACCACCCCCGCATCGACGATGCCGCGCCAGGGCTGCTCCAGTAGCCGCACCAGCAGGATCAGTAGCACGATCCCGCTGCTGAGGCTGATGGTGATGATCTGCCGGCGGCGCTGGGCATGAAAAAAGCCCATACAGAACAGTGGCGCCAGCAACAGTCGCAGCGGTGTGACATGGTTTTTGAGGTAGCGGATCCGCGCCGCGGTGCGGGGTGAAAAGTTCTGCTGAAATCCACGGTAGCCCTCCGCCCCTCCCATGAAAAGGAGGCACACGGTCAGCGCCAGCCAGTGGTACCAGGCAAAACTGTTCAGCGGCATCGCCAGCATTATGCCACTCAAGCGCCAGACCGCGCTGCCCAGCAGCAGGCAGACGCCGGCAAAGCCCCACAGTGCCGCGATTACTCCAGCCATCTTCTCTCTCTGTAAAATTGCAGGGCAGACATTATAGCCAAAACCTGCTGGTGGCCAAAAATGTGCAATCGCCAGCGGGTTGGTTCAAAATTGGCCAAGGTGGCAGAAGGGGGTTTTTTTTCTTGGGATCTGGTAGTGTAAATACCCGGTCGGAACATCTGCCCCCCCTGTCACACCATAGCCTTCAACCTGAGATCGGGACGGAATACGGTGAAAAAAGGTCTGTCGATACAATCCAAGGTCAACCTGTCGCTGATCGGCGTATTTTTGGTTATCCTCATCAGCTCCCTGACCACCATCTATCGCAGCGAAACCTCATTGGCTGACAAAATCGTCACCCGTTCCACCCTGGATGCCGCCGACTCCTACTTCGACAGCATCAACATGCTGATGCTCAGCGGCGCCATGGCCAACCGCGCCACCCTGCAACAGAAGATCCTCTCCAACCCGGCGATCACTGAAGCGCGCATCATCCGCGGTAAACCGGTCATCGATGTGTATGGCCCCGGCTCGTCGGACTCGAAGCCGGTGGACGCGTTCGACCAGCGCGCCATGGCCGGTGAACAGGTGATCGAAGAGCTCAATGACGCTCAGGGCCACCGTCTGACGGTGGTCACGCCGATGCACGCTTTACCCGACTACAAGGGCACCAACTGCCTGCTCTGCCATCAGGTGAACGCGGGGGATGTGATCGGCGCAGTGCGCGTCACCTACTCCTATGACGCGCTGGACAAACAGATCGGCAGCAACCTGATCAGCGTAGCCCTGATCGAACTGACGCTGTTCGTGGCCGGCATCATACTGGTCAGCCTGTTGCTGCGCCGCATCGTGGTGACGCCGGTGAACCGCTTGGCCGATACCATCCATGCCATCGAGCGCGACCACGATCTGAACCTGCGCACCCCGGTCAGCTCCAACGATGAGATCGGCCTGATGTCGGCGGCGTTCAACTCGATGCTGGAAAACATCCACGACAGCCTGCAACAGGTCCGCCAGACCGTATCGCGTCTGGCCGATTCCGGCGCCCGCATCAGCACGGTCGCCACCGAATCCGCTACGGCCGTCCACCACCAGCAGCTGCAAACCAGCTCCGTTGCCTCCGCCATGGAGCAGATGGAAGCCGCCACCCGCAGCGTCGCCACCAGCGCCGAAAACACCGTTTCCGCCTCCGACCTGGCGCTGCAGGAGAGCAGTGACGGCGCCGGTGTCGCCCAGCAGGCGATCGCCGTCATCACCCGTTTACAGCAGGATCTCGATCGTGCCACTCGGGCGGTCCAGAAGCTGGACGGCCAAAGTCAGCATGTGGGCACGGTGCTGGAGGTGATCCAAAAAATTGCCGAGCAGACCAACCTGCTGGCCCTGAATGCGGCGATCGAGGCGGCCCGCGCCGGCGAACATGGCCGCGGCTTCGCCGTGGTGGCGGATGAGGTACGCACACTGGCCAGCCGCACCCATAACTCCACCGAAGAGATCGATCAGATCATAACTGAACTGCAAAATGACGCGCAGGAGGCGGTGAGCGTGATGCAGCAGGCAGTGAGCGCGGCCGGTGATGGGGTCGAACAGGTGCAGAAGACCAACACGGCACTGACCAATATCACCGAGGAGGTGCGCGTCATCAACGACCTCAACCATCAGGTCGCCGGCGCGGCCCGCGAGCAGAGCGAGATGGCCGGCAGCGTGGAGCGCAGCATCAGCGAGATCAGCAACAGTGCCGAGGATACCGCCGAGCGCTCGAAACACCTGAACCGTATCGCGGAGGAGCTGGAGCAGCTCTCGGGGCAGTTGGAACAGATGCTGAGCCGTTTCAAGCTCTAATCGATGGAGTCCGGGGGGACGATGTTCAAGCGCACCAAAATTGTCGCCACGTTGGGCCCGGCCACCGACCGGCCCGGCGTCATCGACGCGCTGATTCGAGCCGGGGTCAACGTGGCCCGGCTCAACTTTTCCCATGGCAGCGCCGCTGACCACCGCCGCCGGGTCGACGCGGTGCGCGCCGCCTGCCGCCGTACCGGTGAATCCGTTGCCCTGCTGGGTGACCTGCAGGGACCGAAGATCCGCATCGCACGGTTCAAGCAAGGCCCGATTCAGCTGAGCGCGGGTGATCACTTCACCCTGGATGCCGCCATGGATGCGGCGGCAGGCACACAGCAGGCGGTCGGCGTGGACTACAAGGCGCTGCCCCGGGACTGCAGCGTGGGCGATCTGCTGTTGCTGGATGATGGCCGGGTGCAGCTAAAAGTGGTGCAGATCGAGGGCAGCCGGATCGAAACCGAGGTGATCGTGGGCGGCCCCCTCTCCAACAACAAGGGGATCAACCGGCTAGGGGGTGGCCTGAGCGCCGCGGCGCTGACCGAAAAGGACAAGCACGACATCAAGGTGGCCGCCGCGCTGGAGGTGGATTATGTCGCCGTTTCCTTCCCGCGCACCGCCGAGGATCTCAACCTCGCCCGCCAGCTGTTGCAAGCCGCCGGCAGCCGCGCCGAGATCATCGCCAAGGTGGAACGGGCCGAAACCGTCGCCACCGCAGAGGCACTGGATGCGATCATCCTTGCCAGCGAAGGGGTCATGGTGGCGCGGGGTGATCTGGGGGTCGAGATCGGCGATGCCGAGCTGATCGGCGTGCAGAAACATATCATCAAGCGCGCCCGCCAGCTCAACCGGGTGGTGATCACCGCCACCCAGATGATGGAAAGCATGATCACCAACCCGATGCCGACCCGCGCCGAAGTGTTCGACGTCGCCAACGCCATTCTCGATGGCACCGATGCGGTGATGCTTTCGGCGGAAACCGCCGCCGGCCACTACCCGGTGGAGGTAGTGCAGGCGGTGACCCGGATCTGCCTGGGCGCCGAAAAACATCAACTGTCGCGCCCGGCCCCGGTGGCACCGGGTCACCTGTGCACCCGCACCGATGAGGCGATCGCCCGCGCCGCCATGTACACCGCCAACGGCGTGGAGCAGATCAAGGCGATCATCTGCCTGACCGAGTCCGGCTCGACCCCGTTATGGATGTCGCGCATCCGCTCCGGCATCCCGATTTTCGCCCTCACCCGCAATGATCGCACCCTGCGCCGGATGGCACTCTACCGGGGTGTGCTGCCGATGTTTTTCGACGCCACCGCCGTCGCCGCCGCACACCTGAATGATGAAATCCTCGCCGGCCTGCAGGCGCGCGACCTGCTCACCGGCGGCGACCGCGTCATCTTGACCCGCGGCGCCCGTCTGGGTGAGCATGGCGGCACCAACTCTCTGCAGATGTTGCAGCTTCCCTGAGCCTGAACGCGGGTACCCATGAGCATCGAACGACAACTGGCCACCGAGCTGGGCATCCGCCCGGCTCAGGTGGCGGCAACACTGGCGCTGCTGGACGGGGGCGCCACCATCCCCTTCATCGCCCGGTACCGAAAGGAACAGACCGGCGAGCTGGACGATACCCAGCTGCGTCGGCTGCACCAGCGTCTGGGCCAGCTGCGGGAGTTGGAGAGCCGGCGCGAAGCGATTCTTGGCCGCCTGCGTGAACAGCGGCAACTGACCGGCGAGCTGGAGCAGGCCCTGCGAAGCGCCGACTCTCGCGCCCGTCTCGAGGATCTCTACCTGCCCTACCGTCCCAAGCGGCGCAACAAGGCCCAGGAGGCGCGCGAGGCCGGACTGGAGCCGCTGGCGCGGGAAACCCTGCGGCAGGGGCAGTTGCCCAGCGGCAAGCTGGCGCGATATATCAACCCCGGGGCAGGTTTCACCACCGCCGACGCGGTGGCGGAGGGGGTACGCCAGATCCTGCTGGAAACGCTGAGTGAAAATGCCGACCTGATCGGCCAGTTGCGCCAGCGTCTTTGGCAACAGGGTGAGCTGCGGGTGCGCGCCATCCGCGCCAGGGCGGAGCCAAACAGCAAATTCCGCGACTACTTCGACTACGCCGAACCGATCGCAAGGATACCCTCCCACCGGGCGTTGGCGGTGCTGCGCGGGGTGGCCGAGGGGATCCTCAAGGCCCAACTGCAACTGCCGGAGCATCTCGATCAGTGGCCACAACAGCAGATCGCCAGGGGCCACCAACTGCACCCGGCCCGGCTCGACGGCTGGATGCAACACACCCTGCGGCAGGCGTGGCAGAAAAAATTGCGCCCCTCTCTGGAGACCGAGCTGATCAAGCGGTTGCGGCAACAGGCCGAGCAGGCCGCCATCGAGGTGTTCGCCCGCAACCTGCGGGACCTGCTGCTGGCCGCCCCGGCCGGCGCCCGCGCCACCCTGGGGCTGGACCCGGGGCTGCGTACCGGCGTCAAGGTGGCTGCCATCGATGCCACCGGCAAGCTGCTCGAGCACACCACCCTCTACCCGCATCCACCGCAGCGACAGTGGGACGCCGCCCTCCACGGCCTGACCGCACTGGCGAAAAAACATCACATCGAACTGATCGCCGTGGGCAACGGCACCGCCTCGCGCGAGACCGAGCAGTTGGCACAGGCGGTCTGCCGGGCGCTGCCACAGCAGAAGATTCAGGCCGTACTGGTCAACGAGGCCGGCGCCTCCATCTACTCCGCCTCCCCCCAGGGGGCGGCTGAATTTCCCGATCTGGATGTCACCCTCCGCGGCGCGGTATCCATCGCCCGGCGGCTGCAGGACCCGCTGGCGGAGCTGGTCAAGCTCGATGCCCAGTCGATCGGGGTTGGCCAGTACCAGCACGATCTGGAGCAAAACCGTCTGGAGCAGGCGCTGGCTGGCGTCGTCGAGGATTGCGTCAACCATGTCGGGGTCGACGTGAACACCGCCTCGGCGGCCCTGTTGAGCCACGTGGCCGGCCTGAACCGGACCACCGCCGAGAACATCGTCGCCTGGCGCGATGCCCATGGCGCCCTGCGCAATCGCCGTCAGCTGCTCGAGGTACCGCGTCTGGGGCCAAAGGCGTTCGAACAGTGCGCCGGCTTTCTGCGCATTCGGGATGGCACCGAGCCGCTGGATAACTCGGCGGTCCACCCGGAAAGCTACCCTCTGGCCGAGGCGATCGCCCACAGCTGCCGGCTGCCCCTGCACGACCTGTTGCACCAGCCCGAGACGCTGCGACGGGTCGACCGCCGCTCACTCGAAGCGCAGGGCTATGGTGTCTATACCGTTCGCGATGTGCTCGCCGAGCTGGAAAAGCCCGGTCGTGATCCACGCCCGGAGTTTCGCTCGGTGCAGTATGCGGACGGCATCGAAACCCTGCAGGATCTGCAGCCCGGCATGGAGCTGGAAGGGGTTGTCACCAACGTGACCCATTTCGGCGCCTTTGTCGATATCGGCGTGCATCAGGACGGGCTGGTCCACATCTCCCGGTTGGCCGATCGCTTTGTCAGTGATCCGCATAGCGTGGTCAGCAGCGGGCAGATCGTACAGGTGCGGGTTCTGGAGGTGGACGAAAACCGCAACCGGATCGCCCTGAGCATGAGCACAAGCTCCGAGCGCCAACCAAAGCGCGCCCACCGACGGCCCCCCGGTGCGGCATCGACGCCGCCGCAAGCGTGGCGTTGAAAGCTGGCGGATGCAATCAAACCGGGGCAGGACGTATACTGCGCCCCCCAACCGCAAGAAACAGGAATAATGACGGTGCTGGCAACTCTGGAACACCAACTTGACCTACTGGCCCGCCAGGGCTGTGCCGACCTTCTCTGCCGGACCCGGCAGGGGATCGAGAAGGAGGGGCTGCGCGTGCGCCCGGATGGCCAGATCGCCCAGACCCCGCACCCCCGGGCGCTGGGCTCGGCACTGACGCACAAGTACATCACCACCGACTACTCCGAGGCGCTGCTGGAGTTCATCACCCCGGTGCATGAAAGCCCGGAAGCGGCGCTGGCGTTCCTCTCCGACCTGCATGCCTTCAGTTGGCAGCAGCTGGGCGATGAGCAACTCTGGTGTGCCAGCATGCCGTGTGAAATCGCCGGCGAAGATGCCATTCCCATCGCCGATTACGGCAGCTCCAACCTGGGCCGGCTCAAGCATGTCTATCGTCAGGGGCTGAAATACCGCTACGGCAAGATGATGCAGACCATCGCCGGCATCCACTACAACTTCTCCCTGCCGGAAGCGTTCTGGCCGCAGTGGCAGGAGATGCGGGAAAACCGTGACAGCCTGCAGGCGTTTCGCTCCGCCAGCTATTTTCGGCTGATCCGTAACTTCCGCCGCTACAGCTGGCTGCTGCTCTATCTATTTGGTGCCTCTCCGGCGCTCTCCACCTCTTTCATGGCGGGACGATCCCACCGCCTGGAGCACCTGGACGCAAACACCCTCTATCTGCCCTGGGCCACCTCGTTGCGGATGAGCGACCTGGGCTATTCAAACAAGGCGCAGGCTTCGCTGCAGATCTGTTTCAACCATCTGGACAGTTATTCCGACTCCCTGCAGCAGGCGATCCATACCCCGCACCCGGCCTATGAAAAGATCGGTGTCAAGGTGGATGGCGAATACCGTCAGCTCAACACCAACGTGCTGCAGATCGAAAATGAATACTACAGCGACATCCGCCCCAAGCGGGTGGCCCAGCCCGGCGAAAAACCGGTTCACGCCCTGATCAACCGCGGGGTCGAGTATATCGAGGTGCGCAACACCGATATCAACCCGCTGCTGGCGCTGGGTATCGATCTGAATCAGGCCCGTTTTCTCAATCTGTTCCTGATCAGCTGCCTGCTGGGGCAGGCCGATGAGCTGGATGACGCCGAATGCCGCATGGTGGCGGAAAATCAGAGCCGCATCGTCAACCGCGGCCGCGAACCGGGGCTCAACTTACTCACCCCCGAGGGGGAGGTCCGCCGCGAGACCCTGGGTCATGCGGTGCTGGACAAAGTGAGCCAAACCGCCGCGCTGCTGGACGGGATCGAGGGGGGCAGGCGCCATAGCCATGCCGTGTCGCTCCAGCGGGCCAAACTGGATGACAGCACTCTCACCCCCTCGGCCCGACTGCTCGAGGCGCTGCGGGAGAGTGGCATGAGCCACAGTGAGTGGGTACTGGCGATCAGCACACAGCATCGCGCCGAGATCGAACCGCAGCTCGACCCCGCCATGAAGCGGGCTCTGGAGGCGGAGGCGGCCCGCTCACTGGCGGAGCAGGCGGAGCTGGAGCGGGCCCCGCAGCCGCCCTTCGATCAGTTTCTGGCCGAGTATATCGCTCGCTGACTACTGGGTTACGAAACTGGTAAAGAACAGGTCGGTCACCTGCGGCGCGCCGGTCTCTTCCCTGAGCAGTTTCTGTACGGCCTGCAGGGCGCGCTCCGCCAGCACCTGCTGCGCCGCGACGGTGCCGAGATCCTCCTCCGTCACCCCCGAAAACAGAAACACCAGCTCATTGCGAATGTGGGCGATATGGGCGTTGACGGCATGGTGCGCCTCCGGGGTATCCACCTGTAGCGTCACTTCGGCCTTCAAAAACCGGATCGGCCCAGGACCGCCATAGTTGGTCACAAAGGGCTTGAGCTCGATGTAGTTGATGTAATCTTCCGCTGTTTTTTCCGCCTGCGCCGGCAGGCTGAGGCTGAAAGTGGCGCTCAGCAGCAGTGCCAGAGCCAGTATTTTGCTTTTCCACATGCCAACGCTCTCCGCATCGTTTCTCCGGGGGGCCAGTATAGCGCCGCCCGGGGCGCAAGCTCCATGCCCCGGTGGGCTTGTTGCGCCGGCCGACCGCCTCGAAGTAGTATTGAGGCAATCAATCGTGAGGGATCGATCATGCTGGAAAAATGTCGCGACGCCAACGAACGCTGGGGCGGGGTCAGCTCGATCATCGATCATTGGCTGAAGGAGCGACAACGGCTGATCGCACGGCTGATCGCCCTGCCGGAAGAGGAAGCCGGTGGCCCGCTCAACCGCTCTTTGGCGGAGTTTTGCCTGCTGCTGATGGACTACCTCTCATCCGGCCACTTCGAGGTGTATGAACAGCTGCTGCGCGAAGGGGGAGAGTTCGCCGACGGCAGCCTCGAGCGCGCCCAGACCCTCCTGCCCGACATCCAGCGCACCACGGAGTCCTCGCTCGATTTCAATGATCGATACGCCCAGCCGGAACGCCTCACCCTGCGCCAGCTCTGTCAGTTGTCGCACGACCTCTCGGCGCTGGGCGAGGCGCTGGAGGAGCGGTTCGCGCTGGAAGATCGGCTCATCGCGATGCTGCACGCCGCCCACAAAGACAAGGTCTAGCCATGCGCCGATCCGCCGCCGGCCTGCTGCTGGCCACCCTCACACTGGCTGGCTGTGATGGCACGGCCACCCCGCCCACCCACTGGCTCGAGCTGACCGATCAAAGCGGCGCCTACAGCGCCGCCATCACCTCCGGGGGGCGCTACGCGCTGGTCGGCGCCGTGACCCATGGCGGCAGCCTGTGGGAGCTGAACAGCGAAGCCCGCCTGTATGACTGGAACCATCAGCCGGGGGTGTTCTCGGTGCTGGCGGCGGTGGATTTCTCTCCCGATGGCCGCTACGCCCTGACTGCAACCCCACAGGATCTGGTGGTGTGGAGCGTCGATAGCGGGCGTGCAGAGGGTTTCTGGAGCTCCCCCGGTGAGATTCTCGCGGCCGAGCTTTCCCGCGATGGTGCTTTTGCACTGCTGGGGCTGGCCAACCATGAGGCGATCTATTTCGATGTGCGCCAAGGCGGCATCCGCACCAGCCTGCGCCACCCGGCGCGGGTGCGCAGCGTTGCCCTCAGTGGCGACGAACACAGGGCTCTGACCGGAGCCGATGACTACACCGCCCGGCTGTGGGATCTCGACAGCGGCCAAGTGCTGCAGCAGGTCACCCTCGGCAACACCGTGGACACCGTCGCCCTTTCTCCCGATGGCCGGATGGCGTTCAGCTCCGCCAGCCTGGACCAGGCTCTGGTGTGGGACACCACCAGCGGTGAGGCGCTGTTTCACCTCAGCGGCAACGAGAGGCTGTTCCCGCGTAAACTCAGCTACCTCAGCGCCCGCTTTTCCGATAACGGTGATCGCCTGTTGGTTGGCCGCACCGATGGCACGGTGGAGCTCTGGGACGTCAACCGCGGCGAGCGGATCAGGCAGTGGCAGGGGCACAAGCGCTCCGCCTTCGGCCCCACCAGCACCGGGATCATCGCCTTGGCGTTTGCTGCCGATGGCAACGGCTGGCTGGCGGCGGGCTCCAACGGGGTCATCAACTGGCTGCGATAGGCCCAGGCGCCCGCCCCCCGACCGGCGGCCCTGCCCGAGAGCGGCCGTCGGGGCCGGGTGAAACCTACTCGCTGTCGGCGGGATTGACCTCCAGCAGCTCCACCTCGAACACCAGCGTCTCATTCGGGCCGATCGCATTGCCCATGCCGCCGGGCCCGTAGGCCAGATCAGCCGGAATCACCAGCCGGCTCTTGCCCCCCTCCTGCATCAACTGCAGCCCCTCGGTCCAGCCCGGAATCACCCCGTCGAGGGGGAATGAAACCGGCTCGTTGCGCGCGTAGGAGCTGTCAAATTCGGTGCCATCGATCAGTTGGCCACGGTAGTGGACTTTGACCGTATCCGTCGCTTTGGGGCTTTTGCCCTGGCCGGCGGTCAGAACCTCATACTGCAACCCGGAATCGGTGGTCACGACCCCCTCCCGGGCACCGTTCTTGGCCATGTAGGCAGCCCCCTTGGCGCCGTTTTCTTCCGCCAGTTTCGCCATCGCCTGGCGCTGCTCCTCCATCTTGCGCTGCTGGAACGCCTGCATCACTTCAGCAACCTGCTGCTGATCGAGGGCCGGCTCCTGGCCAGAGAAAACCGCTTCGACCCCCTGACTGAACGCCTCGACATCCAACGTTTCGACATCCGCCTGGATCCGCTCACCCAGAATCAACCCCAGGCTGTAGCTCAGCTTCTGTTGTTCAGTTTCCAGGGGTTGGGCTTGCACCGCTGCCGTGGTAGCCAGTGCTCCGCTGAGCGCCAGCGCCAGCATGCTTTTTTTCATCATCTGAATCCTTTGTGTTGTTCAGTTGTTAAAACGTGTCGTCGTTAGTGCCTCCTGCTCGGAGGAAAGTTCACTCATCCGCAAGCAGCTCCAGCGCCGCCGACTGCAGTTGCAGCAGAAGGGGATCGACCTGGCCGTGGCATTCACCGCCGGCCTGGTGCAGATTGTATCGGAACAGCGCCGCGCTCACCTTCCTGTCGGCCACCCAGCCCTGGCTGTGTTGCCACAGCAGCATCAGCTCCACCTGCTCCGCCGCCAGCTCGGCCTGGCCGAGGGCCCGATAACAGGCGGCCGCTTCGGGCAACGCGGTCAACTGGTTGCGCAGCCTAAAACGCAGCGCCCGCAGCGGCTGGGTAACCTCGCCGTGCCAGCGAGCGTCGGCTTGCCGCAGCCGGGATCGGTCCAGCCTGATCCCCCGGCTGGCGAGCCAGCAGGCGAACAGCAGCCGATTGACCACCGCCCCCTGATCCTGCAACTGCAGGCAGCATTGTTCAACCCCCGGCCGGGAATAAAGTGTCAGGGCGTAGTGCCAGAGAGGATTTTCCAGACTCATGCTGTGGTAAAATCTCGCGCCATGATTCAGCTACAAAACCTCAGCTTACATCGTGGCCCGCAGCCGTTGCTAGTGGAGGCCGACCTGACGCTCCACGCCGGCTGGAAAGTGGGGGTGGTCGGCGCCAACGGCGTGGGCAAGTCATCCCTGTTCCAGCTGCTGCTGGGGCAGCTACAGCCCGACGCAGGCGAGCTACAGTTGCCCACCCAGCTGCGCATCGCCTATATGGCCCAGGAGGTCGCCAGCTCCGAGCGCACCGCGCTGGAGTATGTGATCGATGGCGACCACCGCCTGCGCGCCACCGAGGCCGCTCTGGCGCAGGCGGAAGCCGGCCACCAGGCCAACCGGATCGGCGAGCTGCACGCCGAGCTGGAGGCGATGGACGGTTATCGCGCCGCACCCCGCGCCCACCAGCTACTGGCCGGGCTCGGGTTCGCGCCGGACGCTGCCAGCAGGCCGGTGAGCAGCTTTTCCGGCGGCTGGCGCATTCGTCTGAATCTGGCCCAGGCACTGATGTGCCCCTCCGATCTGCTGCTGCTGGACGAACCGACCAACCATCTGGACCTGGATGCCACCCTCTGGCTGGAGCAGTGGCTGCGCCAGTACCCCGGCACCCTGCTGCTGATCTCCCACGATCGCGACTTCCTCGACAACGTGGTGGACCATATCGTCCACCAGGCGCAGCAGAGCCTGACCCTGTACAAGGGCAACTACAGCGCGTTCGAGCGGCTGCGCGCCGAAAAGCTCTCCCAGCAGCAGGCCGCATTCGAGAAACAGCAGGCCCGGATCGAACAGATCGAGCAGTTTGTCAGCCGGTTTCGCGCCAAGGCCACCAAGGCCAAACAGGCCCAGAGCCGGCTCAAGGAGCTCGAGCGGATGGAGCAGATCGCCCCCGCCCATGCGGATTCCCCGTTCACCTTTCGCTTCGATACCAGTGACAAGATCTCCTCCCCCCTGCTGGCGCTGAGAGAGGCCGATCTGGGCTATCCCGACCGCACCATCCTCCGGGGGCAGTCGTTGAGCCTGCTGCCGGGTGACCGCATCGGTCTGCTCGGCGCCAACGGTGCCGGCAAGTCCACCCTGATCAAGACGCTGGTGGGTGATCTGCCCCTGCTGGCGGGGGAGCTGCAGGCGGGCGAGCACCTGAAAATCGGTTACTTCGCCCAGCACCAGCTGGAGGCGCTGGATCTGAACGCCTCCCCCCTGCTCCACCTGCAGCGGATCAGCCCGGACGCCCCGGAGCAGACGCTGCGCAACTTCCTCGGCAGTTTCGGCTTTCTCGGCGACGCCGCGCTGGATCCGGTCGCTCGTTTCTCCGGCGGCGAGAAAGCACGCCTGGCGCTGGCCCTGATCGCCTGGCAGCAGCCCAACCTGCTGCTGCTGGATGAGCCGACCAACCATCTGGACCTGGAGGTCCGGCTCGCGCTGGGTTTGGCACTGCAAGCCTTTGCAGGGGCGCTGATTCTGGTCTCCCACGACCGCCACCTGCTGCGCAACACGGTGGATCGGTTCCTGCTGGTGGCCGACGGCCAGATCAGCGAGTTCGATGGCGACCTGGAGGATTACCACCAGTGGCTGAGCCAGCGCCGCCGGGAGGAGCAAAAGCGCAGCGCGGCCGGGGTTGACGAGACCCCTCCCGAGCGTTCGGCCAGCGCCGCCGAGCGCAAGGAGCTCAAGCGCATTCAGGCAGAGCAGCGCGCCCGCCTGCGCCCGCTGAAGCAGCAGATCGCTCGCCTGGAACAGCGGCTGGAGCGGGTCGGCTCTCAGATGGGCGCTATCGAGGCGCAACTGGGGGCTGCCGACCTGTACAGCGACCACCGCAAGAACGAGCTGAAAGGGTTACTGCAACAGCAGGCCGAGCTGAAACAGCAGCAGGAGCAGATCGAGGCCGACTGGCTGGAGCAGCTCGAAGCGCTGGAGCAGCTGGAGCGGTCTCTGGCCGATTGATCAGCCCGCCAGCGCGGTGAACAGGTCGGAAAGCTCCGCCAGCGCCTGCGCATCGTCCTGCAGCGCCTGCACTGCCTGCTCCATCTGGGCCGCCTCCAGCCCGAGCGCCCGGACCCCCGCCTCCGGCAGCGGCCCCGCCGGCCCCGCACTCAACCCCCGCTGGCGCAGCAGCCGGCTGCTCAGATGCAGCAGGTGGGCGTACTCGGCGTGCTCCCCGGCCAGCGCCGGTTGCTGCTGATGGCGTACCGCCACCGACACCTCGGCCGGCAAGTTCCAGCGCTCCAGCAGCCAGGCGCCAATCTGTTCACGGGTGACCTGGAGCACCTGCCGCTCGATCAAACTCTGCTCCAGCTGGGGGTTGGCCTCGATATGGCGTGACAGACGGGAAAAATGGGGGGGAAACAGATGGCCCAACACCAGATAGCCGAAATTGTGCAGCAGCCCGGCCAGATAAGCCAACCCCGGGTGGGGGCGCCGTTCCGGTCGGATCGAGCGGGCCAGTTTTTCGCTCAGCGTGGCGGTGTAGACCGCCTGTTCCCAGTAGGGGACACCCCCCCGGGGCGTATCCTTGGGTAAGCGCACCACCTGCCCCATGGCGATCCCCAACGCCAGATTGACCACCAGATCGAACCCCAACACCCGGATCACCGCATCCTCGATCGAGTGTACCCGCCCCGGGGCCGCATAGTAGGGTGATGCCGCCCAGCTCATGACCTGGGCGGAGAGGCTCGGGTCCAGCTTCACCACCGGTACCAACTGATCGACGCCGGCATCCGGGTCCGAGCGCAGCAACACGATCCGGCGCATGGTTTGGGATAGTCCCGGCAGGCCCAGGGTGGCGTCCAGCCGCTGCTGGATGCGCAAGTGGGTAAATCGCTCCACCGCCCGGCCGATCGCCGTGGCGTCATCGAGCGCGGCGCCATCCGCGGCGGCCGGATCACGACTGATCGGCCCCCGCTGCAGCCGGGCCCCCTCCGGCAGCCGGTCGAGCCTGAAAGCAAAACCGGAGTAACATTCGCGGCAGGCCAGTGCCCCTGAGCCAACCCCGCTGTCGAGCAGCAGGGGCAGCGTCAACAGTTTTTCCCGCCCGCTCTCCGTCTGCAGTCCCGGCTGGGTGAAAAAGCGGCGCGCATCCTCACCCCGTGCCGGCTGCAGCTCCCGCCCGCTCAGCCTGGCCACCGCCGCCAGATCCAGCATTCGCGAGGGTGACAGCAGCGCCAGCACCTTGCCCTGACGGTCATGCAGCAGCACCAACCGAATCGGCTCTGCCGAGGTGGCCATGGCTGGGGACGTCGTGTTCTTTACAGACAAACATTTTCTCCCTGACGGATTGGATGGCGCTTTTGCAACACCGAGCGATGCTTTAAGCTGCTGGCAAGAATAGCGGATAGAGGGAGCACAGGCACCCCATGCAGATCAAGATTCTGACCACCGGCGGCACCATCGACAAGGTCTATTACGATGCGCTCAGTGACTATCGCATCGGCGAGCCCGCCGCCACCGAGCTGCTGGCGCAGGCCAAAGTCAGCTGCCAATACCGTGTGGAAAGCCTGCTGCGCAAGGACAGCCTGGAGATGGATGACGATGATCGCGCGCTGATCCGTGATCACATCGCCGCCGACCCCTGCCGTCAGATCGTCATCACCCACGGCACCGACACCATGGTCGACACCGCCCGCGCGCTGCGGGGGCTGGCCGATCGCACCATCGTGCTCACCGGCGCCATGCAGCCGGCCCGCTTTCGCGACAGCGATGCGGCCTTCAATCTGGGCGGCGCAATCGCCCTGGTGCAGACGCTGCCGGCGGGGGTCTACCTTTTCATGAACGGGCGCGTGTTCGACCCGGAACGGGTGAGCAAGAACCGCGCCGCAGGAGAGTTTCAGGAGCACCCATGAGTATTTTCCGCCGGGCCGGTGCCCTCGTGCTGGCGTTTCAGTTCTCCTTTGTCTGGGCCAGCAATGAGTCGATAGCCCCCGAGAGCGACACCGGCTGGCAACACCCGGAGCAGGTCGTCGCCGACGAGGCGCTGGTGGTGAGCGCCCACCCGCTGGCGACCGAGGCGGGCTTTGATATTCTGCAGCGGGGCGGCACGGCTCTGGATGCGGCCATCGCCATTCAGGCGATGCTGACACTGGTGGAACCCCAATCCTCCGGCATCGGTGGCGGTGCCTTCCTGCTCTACTGGGATCACTCCAGCCAGACACTGCACGCCTACGATGGCCGGGAGACGGCGCCGATGGGGGTGAGCGAAACGCTCTTCCTGCAGCCGGACGGGAGCGCCATGCCCTGGCAGGAGGCGCTGGTCGGGGGGCGTTCCGTGGGTGTTCCGGGGGTGTTGCGGATGCTCGAGCTGGCCCACCAGCGCCACGGCAAGCTGGCGTGGTCGGAGCTGTTCGAGGCCGCCATCGCCCAAGCGGAACGGGGCTTTCCCGTCGGCAACCGGCTCCACCGGCTGATCGCCGAGCGGGTCAATCCGGGGCTGGGGCGCTATCCGGCCAGCCGCCAATACTTTTTTGATGCCTCCGGCGCACCCCTGCCCACCGGTATGCGGCTGCGCAACCCCGAACTGGCCCAATCGCTACGACTGATCGCCGCCCAGGGGGCCGATGCCCTCTACCGCGGCCCGCTGGCCGATAAGATTCTGGCCAGCGTGGCCGCCGCCAAAGACAATCCCGGCCAGCTCAGGCGCACCGATCTGGCCCGTTACCGGGCTCGGGAGCGCGAGCCGGTCTGCCTGCCCTATCGTGAATACCGCGTTTGCGGCTTTCCACCCCCCACCTCGGGCGGTGTTACCCTGCTGCAGATATTGGGGCTGCTGCAACACACCGCGATCGGCGAGTTCCCCCCTGACAGCGTTGAATTCGCCCACCTGTTCACCCAAGCCAGCCGCCTCGCCTATGCCGATCGCGCCCGCTATCTGGCCGACCCGGAGTTTGTCGAGGTGCCCACCACCGCGCTGCTCGATCCCGCCTACCTGCGCCAGCGCGCCACGCTGATCGATCCCGAGCGCGATAGGGGGCCGGCGCAGGCGGGCCAGCCAGTGGCTCTGGCCCGCGCCGATGATCACTCCCCCGAGCTGCCCTCGACCAGCCATTTCGTCATCCGTGACGCCGAAGGCAACCTGCTGTCGATGACCAGCAGCATCGAGATGGCGTTCGGCTCCACCCTGATGGCGGGGGGATTTCTGCTCAACAACCAGCTCACCGATTTTTCCTTCGTCCCCGAGGTCGATGGCATCCCCGTGGCCAACCGGGTGGAGCCGGGCAAGCGCCCGCGCAGCTCCATGGCGCCGGTGATCGTGTTCGATGGTGATAACCGGCCGGTCGCCGCGCTGGGCTCCCCCGGTGGCAGTCGCATCATCGATTATGTGGCGCTGCGCCTGCTGCTGATGCTGCACACCGATCTTCCGTTGCAGGAGATTCTCTACCAGCCCAACATCAGCAACCGCAACGGCGACACCGAACTGGAGCAGGGCACCCCCGCCGAGCAGCTGCTGTTCGAACTCAGAGAGAGGGGGCATCGGGTGACGATTCGGGAGCTGAACAGCGGTGTTCACGCCCTGCGCCGACGAGCGGATGGCCGCTGGGAGTCAGGGGTGGACCCCCGCCGCGAGGGCAAGGCGCTGGGCCGTTAGCGCGGGGCGCTCCAGCGCCGGGGGCTCACTGGCGGTTGATCCGATTGACCGAACGCAGACTGCGTAGCTTACGAATTACCCGCGCCAGGTGGACACGATTGTAAACGGTCAGCTCCATCTGCACGCTGAATAGCTGACCTTCACGCTCGCCACTGTCGATCTTGAGCAGATTGGCCCCCACGCTGGCGGCGGCCGTGGCCAGATTGGCGATGATGCCGCGCTGCGATTCCACCTCCAGATAGAGCCCGACCACGAACTCCTCATCGTTGCTTTGGGGCGCCGACCACTCCAGATAGATGGTTTTCTCCGGGTTGTCGCGCAGGTAGCCGATGTTACGGCAGTCGGTTCGGTGTACCACCAGCCCTCGGCCGCTGCTGATATGGCCGATGATGCTGTCCCCCGGAATGGGGTGGCAGCAACGCGCGTACTGCATCACCATCCCCTCGGCGCCCCGAATGGCCAAGGGCCGCCCCTGCTCCGCCAGCCCCGGCTCCGGTTCCGGGTGCTCGGCGGGGCGCAATCGACGCGCCACCACGTAGGCCATCCGGTTGCCCATGCCGATATCTTCCAGCAGATCATCCAGCAGCTCGAACTCGGCCTCCTCCAGCAGCTGAGCCAGCTGGTTGGAGTCGATGTCACTGATGCTGGCACCGTAGTGGCCCAGAAACTGGCTCAGTAGTCTGCGCCCCAGCTCGATCGATTCATTGCGCTGCTGGTTTTTCAGAAAGTGGCGGATGCTGGTGCGCGCCTTGCCGGTCACCACGAAATTGAGCCACGCCATGTTGGGCTGAGCCCGCGGGGTGGTGATGATCTCCACCGTCTGGCCACTTTCCAGCGGCTCGGACAGGGGGGCCAGACGGCGGTTGATGCGGCAGGAGACGCAGGAGTTGCCCACGTCGGTGTGCACGGCGTAGGCGAAATCCACCGGCGTCGCGCCCCGCGGCAACTCCAGAATGCGCCCCTTGGGGGTAAAGATGTAGACCTCATCCGGGAACAGATCCTTCTTCACGCTCTCGATGAACTCCATCGAGTCACCGGCACTCTGCTGCATCTCCAGCAACCCCTGTACCCATTTACGCGCCCGGTTGTAGGAGCCCAGCGCGCTTTCCGTGCTGCCTTTCACCTTGTAGTGGCTGTGCTCGGCGATCCCCTGACTGGCGACCGCATCCATATCGCGGGTGCGAATCTGCACCTCGATGGTCATGCCGCGGGGACCAAACAGAACCGTATGCAGCGATTGGTAACCGTTGGCCTTGGGGATGGCGATATAGTCCTTGAAGCAGCCCGGCACCGGCTTGTACAGATTGTGTACCGCACCCAAAATGCGATAACAGTCATCGACACTATCGGTCACGATCCGAAAGGCAAACACATCCATGATGTCGGCGAACGCCTTGCGCTGCTCCTTCATCTTGCGGTAGATGCTGTAGAGGTGCTTCTCGCGCCCGGTTACCGTGCCGCTGAGCCCCTCCTGCTCCAGTCTGGCCTGAATCGATTCGCGCACCTGTTCGATGAAGTCCTTGCGCTGCCCGCGGGCATCCACCACCGCACGCCGAATGCGCTTGGCGCGCATCGGGTAGTAGGACTGAAAGGCCAGATCTTCCAGCTCGACCTGCAGATCCCGCATCCCCAACCGCGCGGCGATGGGCGCATAGATATCGAGCGTTTCGCGGGCGATACGCCGCCGCTTCTCGGGGCGCATGGCACCGAGGGTGCGCATGTTGTGCAGCCGATCCGCCAGCTTGACCAGAATGACGCGGATATCTTCCGCCATCGCCAGCACCATCTTCTGGAAATTCTCGGCCTGGGCCTCCGCCCGGGTCTCGAACTCGAGATGGGTCAGTTTGGAAACCCCATCGACGATATCGGCCACCGAGGTGCCGAACTGGCTCTCGATACCGGTATAATCGATCTCGGTGTCTTCGATCACATCGTGCAGCATGGCCGCCATCAGGCTCTGGTGATCCATGTGCATACCGGCCAGAATGTTGGCCACCGCCAGCGGATGGGTCACATAGGGCTCACCGCTTTTGCGCCGCTGGCCATCATGGGCCTGTTCGGCATAAAAAAAGGCGCGGCGCACCAGAGCGATCTGTTCCTGAGTCAGATACTCTTCGAGGCGTTGTGAAAGGGCATCAATGGTCGGCATCGATCACTCCGTCAGAGAAGGCTGGCTCCTGGGCCAACCGTATAACCTGATGATGCCGTATTACGCAGACAGGGGAAAGTTCAGCGCGGTTCCTGCTCATCCAGTATGCTGCGATCGATCAGATTGGCGGCGATTTCACGCAGGGCGACGACGGTGGGCTTGTCGTTTTCCCAGGGAACCTTGGGTTCCTTCCCACCCACCGCGAGCTGGCGGGCACGCTTGGAGGCGATCATCACCAACTCAAACCGGTTTTCCACATTTTCAAGACAATCTTCAACGGTTACTCGTGCCATTGCGAACCTCGGACAGGGTTGGAGACAGAGAAAAGACGAAATAGTTTACGGGGGTTTCACCCCCCGGACAAGAGCTCTCGGAGTAGATCCGCCTGTACCTGCTGCTGCACCTCCTGCCGCAACCGGCGCGCCTTGAACAGACTGGCCAGCTGATCCAGCGCCACCTCGAACCGGTCGTTGATCACCAGATAGTCATACTCTGGATAGTGGCTCATCTCATCCATCGCCGCCGCCATCCGCTGTGCGATGGTGGTATCACTATCCTGCCCCCGCTTGGCCAGACGCTCACGCAGTGTGGCTCGACTGGGAGGCAGGATGAACACCGTGACGGTTTCGCGCATCAGGCGCCGGACCTGCTGGGCACCCTGCCAATCGATCTCCAGGATCACATCGCGTCCCGATGCGAGTTGCGTGCGCACCCACGACTGAGAGGTGCCATATTTGTTGCCGAACACCTCCGCGTATTCCAGAAACTGCCCCTGCTCGATCAGCGCATTGAACTGATCCACGCTGACAAAATGGTAATCCTGACCCTCCACCTCACCCGGACGCTTTGCCCGGGTGGTATGGGATACCGATACCACCAGTTGTGGGTCCTGCTGCAGCAGCGCCTTGATCAGGCTGGTCTTGCCGGCGCCGGAGGGGGCGGAAATAATATACAGTGTACCTGCGAGCTGAGTCATTGCCTGTCGTCCCGACTACATCCTGATTGCGATGGCCGAAACTATAGCATGCCGCTTCGGGCCGACCCAGTGCCCACCGTTTCAGTCAAATGTCAGATCCCGCAGGAACAGGGCGATCTGGGGGAAGATGATCAGCAGCACAGCCGCCACTATCAGCATGAAAATGAACGGCGGTGTCCCCTTGATCACCTCGAAATAGGGCCGCCGGAAGATGGCGATCGCGGTAAATATGTCACAGCCAAACGGCGGAGTAGCCGAACCGATCGCCACCTGAAGTGTGATCAGCACCCCCACCAGCACCGGATCGAGCTCCGCGGCGGCCACCAGTGGAGCGAAGATCGGCACCAGTACCAGGATCACCACGATCGGATCGACAAACATGCAGCCGATGAAAAACGCGACACAGATGGCGATCAGCACTCCGGTGGGGGTGGCATCGGCCAGCCCCAGAGAGGCGATGATGGTTTGAGGGATCTGGGCGAAGGAGATGATCCAGGAGAAAGCCGCACCCGCCGCCACCAAAATGAACACGACCGCCGTGATCAGCCCGGTCGATTTGGCGATCGTGTAAAGTTCCACCGGCGCGAGGGCCCGGAACACGACAAACTCCAGAATCACCGCATAGAGCACACAGACCGCCGCCGCCTCGGTGGGGCTGAATACGCCGCCATAGATGCCACCTATGATGATGAGCGGAAAGCCCAGCGGCCAGATCGCCTCGCGCACAGCCCGCCAGCGTTCGGGCCAACTGGCCTTTGCCTCCGTGGGAACTCGGTTGATACAGGCATAGATATAACTGTAGAGCGCAAACATGCCCAGTATCATCAACCCCGGCCCGACGCCGGCGATAAACAGCTCGGCAATCGAGGTGTTGGAAACCACGCCATAGATGATCATGCCGATACTGGGTGGAATGAGGAAAGCGATATCACTGGCGTTGATGATCAACGCCAGCACGAAGCTGTCCCTGTAGCCCGCCTCGAGCATTTTGGGGCGCAGGGGGGAGCCGACCGCAACCACCGTAGCCTGCGTCGAGCCGGAAACGGCCCCAAACAGGGTACACGCGGTCGCCGTGCTGATCGCCAATCCGCCCCGCAGGTGGCCAATGAACTTCATCACCATCTCGATCAGGCGATCGGCCGAGTGGCCGCGGGTCATGATCTCCGCCGCCAGAATGAACATGGGCACCGCGATCAGGGAGGTGGGGCGGATGCCGGCCATGAACTGCTGAATCATGAAATCCATCTGATCGAAGCCGCCAAATACGCTGTAAAAGCCGATGAAGGCGGCGACGATCAACGGAATCATCATCGGGAAGCCGAGCAGCAGCAGCACGATCATGGTGCCGACCATGACCGCGGTCATCCACACACTCCCTGCGGGGGCAGGCCACCGCCACTATCAATCCTGGTCGTAGCCATCTCTCACCTCCGTCGACAGATGCACGGCTTGCGTAGAGCGCAGATTCTTGAGTGCCGTCAGCAGATACTGAATCCCGGTCACGCTCAGACCGACCGGCACCCAGAGATAGATCCACCATACCGGTATCCGCAGCGACGAAAGCACCCGCCCGGAGCTGGCCACCGAGTCGATGTAACGCACGGAGAAGAACGCCAGGGCAAACATCACCAGCGAGGTGAAAAACGCAATCAGCAGCATCAACCAACGCCGACCCGCGATCGGCAGCAGATCAAACAGGGCCGACATCCGAATGTGACGCCCCTGGCGCGCCGCATAGCCGATGCCGGCGAAGGTGATCATCACGATCAGGATCCGGTTGACCTCTTCGGTAAAGAAGAAGCTGTGCTGAAAGAGAAACCGCCCCACCACGTTGGCCACGGTATTCAGCGCCATCAGCAGCACCCCGGCACCGAGGATCAGGGCCTCGGCACGCCCCAGGCAGCGATCCAGAAATCCCAACGCCCCGGGCAAAGCCGAATCCGGCTGGCGCGGCAGACCCCCTTCGACGGACATTCGACCTCCTTTGAATGCGGGCAAGGAGCACACTCGCTTGCCCCTCTCCGGTTATTCGGCGGTTGCCGCTTGCAGATCCTGCTTGAACTGCTCCAGCAGCGCCCTGCCGCTCTCACCGGTCATCTCGATGAATTTGGCCTCGACCTCCTTGGCCGCGGCCCGGAACGGAGCACGCTGCTGCTCACTCAAGCGCACCACTTTGATCTCAGGCTTGCGCTCGAGAATTTTCTGCAGCGAGCGCTCGCTGAGCCCCTTCTGGTACTGCATGATGTGGTCAAAAGCCACGCCCATCGCTTTCTCTATCAGGGCCTGATCGGCTTCGGGCAAGCCATCGAAGAAGCGTTTATTGGCCATCACCGCCGTGGTGAAGTTATTATGGCCAAGGAAGGTGATCACCTCGCTGACTTCGTACATCCTGGCCGACTCGACCCAAAAGAGGGGATTCTCCTGCCCCTGAATGATGTTGGTCTGCAAGCCGCCATACACCTCACCCCAGGCCAACGGCGTCGGCGTTGCGCCGAACGCCTTGTAGGTCTCTACCAGCAGGGGGTTGGTCATGACGCGAATCTTGACCCCGTTCAGATCCGCTGGTTTTTCAAACGGCTTCTGCGTGGTGATGACCACCTCGCCCTCGGGAAACATCTTCAGCAACTCGAGACCATGCTCGGCGTAGATCCGCTTGAAATCCTGATTGATCGCCTTGCTGTTGCGAAAAAAACGGTCCAGTGCCGCATGGGTCTCCGGCAGCAGATAGGGGATGAAAAACACCTGCGCTTCAGGAATCAGAGAACCGGTAAAGCCCGGCGACTGGTCGACAAACTGCAACAAGCCGGCCTGGGCCTGTTCCATGATATCGGCGGACTCACCCAGCGTACCGTAGGGAAACAGCTGGACGTTATGGTCGGAGTTGGCCTCGATATACTCCTTGAACCTGGTGGCGTAGACACCCTGCACATCGGTGATCGCCTCTTCGAACGCATAGCGCCATGTCGCGGCCTGGGCCGTGGCCACCGCACCGAGTGTCGCCCATGCCACCGCACAGGCAGCCGCCACCATCTTGATCGTGTGCATCATGTTGCTCTCCAGTCCAGGGGGGGCAAAGCGTGCGCGACGGACAGTCCGCGCCGCCACACCACCATTTGCATTACTCTCACTCGTCGCTGCAATACTTAGCACATCTATATAGTTCAACGCAAAACCAAACCTCTTTCATCGGATCAGAACAGGCATCCCGCATGTCATAATCGGACGATCTCCATTAGAATTGCCGGCTGAACCGCTCCATTCCAACGGTCAGCGGCCAGCGGCACGCGGCCATGACAGCAACCAAGGGTAGGTAAGGTGACATGAGCTCCAGTTTCTCCGAACAGATACAGAACCTCGGGCTGAACAAAATGCGCCCCAGTGGCCGGCGGGCGGATCAGATGCGCGCTGTTCGCATCACCCGCAACTTCACCCGCCATGCGGAGGGCTCTGTTTTGGTGGAGTTTGGTGATACCAAAGTGATCTGCACCGCCACCGTGGATCGCGGCGTTCCCCGTTTCCTGCGCGGCAGCGGCTCGGGTTGGGTTACCGCTGAATATGGCATGCTGCCCCGCTCCACCAACACCCGCTCCGACCGCGAAGCGGCGCGCGGCAAGCAAACGGGGCGCACCATCGAGATTCAGCGCCTGATCGGACGCTCCCTGCGGGCGGCACTCGATCTGAAAAAACTGGGTGAGAACACCATCACGCTGGACTGTGACGTCATTCAGGCCGATGGCGGCACCCGCACGGCCTCGATCACCGGAGCCTGCGTCGCGCT
This sequence comes from Pseudomonadota bacterium, assembly GCA_034189745.1. Lineage (GTDB taxonomy): Bacteria > Pseudomonadota > Gammaproteobacteria > Pseudomonadales > Balneatricaceae > Marinobacterium. The sequence continues at coordinate 2,171 of JAXHUI010000001.1, read as the reverse complement.
GATGGATGCGATCAACGTGCTGCGGCGGGACAAAAACGGCGCCATGAAGGGGAATCCGGTCAAGCAGATGATCGCTGCCGTTTCGGTGGGAATCTACAAAGGCGAGGCGGTGCTCGATCTCGACTACGCCGAGGACTCCGCGGCCGAAACCGACATGAACGTGGTCATGAACGACAGCGGAGGCTTCATCGAAGTACAGGGAACAGCAGAGGGAACGCCCTACTCCCGGGAGGAGCTCGATGCGATGCTAAACCTCGCCCGCAAGGGTGTCGCGGAGCTGATCGAACGGCAAAAAGAGGCGTTGGCGGCTGATTGAGCACCCCGCCGCCGGCAAAAGAGCCGGCGGCGGGGTTTTTCAGAGCTCGAGTTCGTAGTCGATTATCAGAGGGGCATGCTCCGAGAACCTTTGCTCACGGTAGATGCGCGCCTGTTTGACATATTTGCGCAGGTTCGCCGTGGTGATCTGGTAATCCAACCGCGCACCCTCATTCAGTGACCAGGCGCGGTTATAATCTGGCCACCAGGTAAACTGCCGCTCCGCCTTGTTCACCTCCCGGAAGGCATCGACATAGCCCATCCCATCCAGAACCTCCTCGATCCAGGCCCGCTCCTCGGGAAGAAAGCCCGAAACCCGCTGATTGACATACCAGTTGCTCAGATCGATCGGTTTATGGGCAATGTTGAATGTTCCGGCAAAAATAAACTCTCTGCGCTTGCGCAGGGTTTTTTTCAGGTGCCCCATGAACAGCTCCAGATACTCCATTTTGGCGGCCTGGGCCTCAGCACTGCTCAGGCCGGAGGGGATACTCAACGAACAAACGCTGATTCTGTCGAAATCAGCCTGAATGAAGCGCCCATTGAAATCACACTGCTGGAAACCAAGGCCCGTCATGATCGCCTTCGGCAGGTGTCGAGTATAGATGGCTACGCCACTGAAATTATCCTCGAAGGCGTCAAAGAAATATGCGTGATAGCCCGCGGGGTGGTAACGCTCCCCATCGAGTTGATACTCCTTCGCCCTGAGATCCTGCAAACAAACCACATCCGCAGCCTGCCCGACCATCCAGTCGAAAAACCCTTTGTCGGCAGCCTGCTCAATACCCTGAGTATTGAAGGTGATCACACGCATATTGTCCTTGCCCCGTGAGCATAGTCGAAGGAGTCTGAAACCACGTTGACGCCCGATTGTACCGGCTGCGCCGGGGAAATTGAACATGTTCCGCCCGTGTGGCCATACGTGGTTGTGGATGGCGACCCCCTGCCGAAGGTATTATTGTCGCCACGCCCACCGGTATACGGAGAAGAGATGCTCGACTACAAACGTGACTTTATCGAATTCGCTTTGCAAAAAGGGGTACTCCGTTTCGGCCAGTTTACCTTGAAATCAGGTCGTAACAGCCCCTACTTCTTCAATGCGGGGCTGTTCAAAACCGGCGCGGCACTGGCGCAGCTGGGGCGCTTCTACGCGGCCGCCCTGCAACATGCGGCGATAGAGTACGACCTGATCTTCGGCCCTGCCTACAAGGGGATCCCCTTGGCGGTCGCCACCGCCATGGCGCTGGCCGGTGAGTATGGCCGCGATCTTCCCTACGTATTCAATCGCAAAGAGAGCAAGGATCATGGCGAGGGGGGCAACCTGGTGGGGGCGCCCCTGGTCGGCCGCGTCCTGATCATCGACGATGTAATCACCGCCGGCACCGCCATCCGCGAGGTGATGGCGATCATTGAACAGGCCGGCGCCACACCGGCTGCAGCCTTGATCGCCCTGAATCGGCAGGAGCGCGGCCAAGGAGAGCTGTCAGCAATTCAGGAAGTGGAGCGCGATTATGCCATGCCGGTCATCAGCATCATCGATCTGGACGACCTGGTCCACTACCTGCGCGAACAGGGCAACATGGGTCAGGAGTTGGCCGCCATAGAAAGCTACCGTGCGGAATACGGCACAGGCCAGCAACAGACGCTCAGCGGGCCATGAGGCAGGCCCGAACGGGCCCCGAACAGACATTGTCTTGCCCTGCACCCGCAATACCCCCACGGAAACAGCCAAGCCGGGGTACCAAAACAAAAACCCCGCTCTCGGTTGAGGGCGGGGTTTTTGCGCATTGGGTGCCTGGCGATGACCTACTCTCGCATGGGGAAGCCCCACACTACCATCGGCGATGACGCGTTTC